>JAIBEO010000005.1 GCA_019459185.1 Rhizobium sp.
CCGCAATCGCGGCGCATCGGCGTTCCGCGGGGACAAACGCGTGCGCTGCGCGCACGAGCTCGCCCACCGGCTGGCCGCGCCGTCACGACTGCGGCAGCGTGCACAGAGGGGTATGGACGAAGTGGAGGGCAGGATGCCCGGAACGGCGGTGAGTCGATGGACACGGACGTCGTATCGATCGAACCGGCGGCCATACCCCTCTGTGCGCGATGACGCCTGCCGCCAACCAACGAACGCGAGCCCGTGACCTGCTTGGCAACGCCAAGCCACGCACAGGTCACTCGAGGAAGATGAGGAACGCCGCCGCCACGATCAGCACGAAGCCGGCGATGTGGTTCCACTTCAGCGGCTCGCCCAGGTACCAGACCGAGAAGCCCGCGAAAACCACCAGGGTCAGGATTTCCTGGATGCCCTTGAGCTGCGGCGCGCTGTAGACCGCGTGGCCCAGCCGGTTCGCCGGCACCTGCAGGCAGTATTCGAAGAAGGCGATGCCCCAGCTGGCGAAAATGACGATCCAGATCGGGCTGGTCTTGAACTTCAGGTGCCCGTACCAGGCGAAGGTCATGAAGACATTCGAGGCCAGGAGCAGCAGGACCGGGGTCAGGTAGGCGCCGAGGTTGGGCATGGGTGGGAGCCGGGAAGTGGGCGGGGCAGGGGCTGGGCGGCAGGGCCGGAAGCCGTATAGCCTAGCCTTGACGCGGTCTTGGCGGCGGCTTCACGCCCGTATCACCGGGGGGCGGGTCTACTCTTCACAAAGCTGAAGACATGTTCTTCACATCCCAAGGAGAGACCCATGCGACGCGATGACCCGGCCGGCCTGATCCTCGTGGTCGAGGACAACCGAAACCTTTCCGAGATGGTGGGCGAGTACCTCGAGTCCAAGGGCTTCGGGGTGGACTATGCCGGCGACGGCATGGACGGCTACCGCCTGGCCGCCGACAACAGCTACGACGTGATCGTGCTCGACCTGATGCTGCCGCGCCTGGACGGCCTGGAGGTCTGCCGCAAGCTGCGCAACGAGGCCAAGAAGTCCACGCCCGTGCTCATGCTCACCGCCCGCGACACCCTCAACGACAAGGTCGTGGGCCTGGAAGCCGGCGCCGACGATTACCTCGTGAAGCCCTTCGCCATCCAGGAGCTCGAGGCCCGCGTGCGCGCCCTGATCCGCCGCGACCGCCGCCAGGTGAGCGCCGAAGTGCTGAAGGTCGCCGACCTGGTGCTCGACACCGCCAGCCTGCGCGTCACCCGCGCCGGCCAGGAAATCCAGCTCTCGCCCATCGGCCTGCGCCTGCTCACCATCCTGATGCGCGAATCGCCGCGCGTGGTCACCCGCCGCGACATCGAGCGCGAGATCTGGGGCGACGGCCTGCCTGATTCCGATACCCTGCGCAGCCACCTCTACAACCTGCGCAAGGCCATCGACCGGCCCTTCGACCGCCCGCTGCTGCACACCGTGCAGACCGCCGGCTACCGCATCGCCGACCTCGACGCGCCGCCCGCCGGCTGACCCGGACACCCAGGATGCCCACCTCCCGCAACGGACTGCGCCGGAAGATCTGGGTCGCCTTCATCCTGCAGGCGGCGGCGATCAGCTTCGCCGCCGTGCTGGGCGTGTACGGCGCCTCGGCGGTGCTCAAGCACGTGCTGATCCAGCAGGCCCTGCAGCAGGAGGCCGCGCACTACTGGCAGAGGCTGCAGGCCAACCCGGGCGCGGACGTGCCCGACACCTACAACATGACCGGCTACCTGGTGCCCGCCGGCGGCAGCGCCGATAAGGTGCCGGCCACCATCCGCGAGCTGCCGGTGGGTTTCCACAGCCTCTCGCGCGCGCAGGGCGGTTCGCTGGTGCTGGTCGAGCAGGACGGCCGCGGCCACCGCCTCTACCTGCTGTTCAAGCAGGAACAGGTGGACAGCCTGGCCTTCTGGTTCGGCATGGCGCCGCTGGCGATCGTGCTGGTGGTGATCTACGTGATCGCCTGGTCCACCTACCGCGCCTCCAAGCGCGCGGTGTCGCCGGTGATCTGGCTGGCCTCGCAGGTGCAGCGCTGGGACCCGAAGCGGCCAGAATCGGCCATCCTGCGCCCGGAAAACCTGCCCACCGACGTCGAGGGCGAGACCCTGGTGCTGGCCTCGTCGCTGCATGATTTCGCCAGCCGCATCGAGAGTTTCGTCGAGCGCGAGCGCGACTTCACCCGCGACGCCTCCCACGAACTGCGCACGCCGCTCACCGTGATCCGCGTCGCCGGCGACATGATGGCCGGTGACGACAGCCTCTCGCCGATGGCGCGCAAGGCCCTGGGCCGCATCCAGGGCGCCGGGCGCGACATGGAGGCGCTGATCGAGGCCTTCCTCATCCTGGCCCGCGAAGGCGACACCGGCCTGCCCGACGACGATTTCGACGTCTGCGACGTGGTGCGCGAGGAAGTGGACAAGGCCCGCCTGCTGCTGGCCGGCAAACCCATCGAGATAAGCTGCGCGCAGGAGCAGGCCTTCCACCTGCATGCGCCGGCGCGGGTGCTGTCGGTGCTGCTGGGCAACCTGCTGCGCAACGCCTGCCACTACACCGACGCCGGCAGCATCATTGTCACCGTGCGGCGCGGCTCGATTTCCGTGGCTGACACCGGGGTGGGCATGTCGCCGGAGGAGCTGGCGCGGGTGTTCGAGCCCTTCTTCCGCGGTGGCGACCGCAAGAAGGACGGGCAGGGCATCGGTCTGTCCATCGTGCAGCGCCTGAGCCAGCGCTATGGTTGGCCGGTGCGGCTGGAAAGCGAGCTGGGCCGCGGCACCACCGCCACGGTCAGCTTCCCCAACCACAAACCCGCGGCCTGACCGCCTGCGGCGCGGTCAACCGATCGCGCGCCGCTGCGTTCGAGCTGCATTGAGCCAAGAAAAACCGGAGTCCGAATGCCTGCCGCCCGCCCCCGTTCCTGGACCCGCCCCGCCGCGATCGTCGCCGGCGTCATCGCCATCGCGCTGGCCGCCTGGTGGTGGCTGGGCCGCGAGGCGCCGCAGGCCGGTTTCCGCACCGCGGCCGTCGAGCGTGGCGACGTGCGCGTGGTCATCTCGGCCACCGGCACCCTGCGCGCGACCACCACGGTGGACGTGGGCTCGCAGGTGTCGGGACAGGTGCTGGAAGTGCTGGTGGACTTCAACGACCGCGTCACCCGCGGCCAGCCGATCGCGCGCCTCGACCCGGCGCCGTTCCAGACCCGACTGCAGCAGGCCGAGGCCGACCTGGCCAGCGCCCGCGCGTCGGTGAACGAGGCCCGCGCCACGCTGAAGAACGCCGAAGCCGACCATGCCCGCAAGTCCGGCCTGGTGGCGCGCCAGCTCATCGCCCGCAGCGAGGCCGACCTGGCCCTGGCCGCGCGCGACCAGGCCCGCGCCCGCGTCGTTTCCGCCGAAGCCGCCGTGCTGCAGCGCCAGGCCGCGGTGGACAACGCCCGCCTGGACGTCGAGTACACCGAGATCCGCTCGCCCGTGGACGGCGTGGTGCTGCTGCGTGACATCGAGCCCGGCCAGACCGTGGCGGCCAGCTTCCAGACCCCGGTGCTGTTCCAGATCGCCGAGGACCTGGCGCAGATGCAGATCGACCTGAGCGTGGACGAGGCCGACGTGGGCCAGATCCATGAAGGCCTGGGCGTCTCCTTCACCGTCGACGCCTTCCCCGACCGCCAGTTCACCGGCGAGGTGAAGCAGGTGCGCCTGTCCGCCACCGCCATTTCCAACGTCATCAGCTACCCGGTCGTGGTGCAGGTGCAGAACGCCGACCTGAGCCTGCTGCCGGGCATGACCGCCAGCGCCGAGATCGTGGTGAGCCGCCGCGACGGCGTGCTGCGGGTGCCGAACGCGGCGCTGCGCTACACGCCGCAGGAAGGCGAGGCCGCGGCGACGCCGGCGGCCGGCGCTGGCCGCGGCGGCCTGGTGAACGACCTGCCGGCGCTGGCCGCGGAGCTTTCGCTCACTCCGGCCCAGCAGGCCGCCTTCGACCCGGCCCTGGCCGAGGGGCGCGAACGCGCCGCGGCGCGTACCAGCGCTGCAGGCGCGGCCAGCACGCAGGGCGGGGCCGCCATGGGCGGCAACTCCGGCGGCGCCACCGCCGGCGCGCCTTCCGCCGAAGCCATGCGTGCGCGCATGGCCGAAGCCCTGGCCCGCAGCTTCTCGGATTTCCGCGACGGCCTCGACGCCAGCCAGCGCGAGCGCTGGGACGCCGGCCTGCGCACGCTCGCCACCGCCCGCCGCGGCCAGCTGTGGGTGCTGGTGGACGGCAAGCCGCAGGCCGTGCCGGTGCGCCTGGGCGTGTCCGACGGCACCGTCACCGAAGTCTCGGGCGTGGAGGAAGGCCAGGTGGTGGTGACCGGCCAGGAACGCCCGGCCCAATGAGCCCGCGTCCGCCGATCATCGAGACCCGTGGGCTCGGCAAGGTCTATTCACCGGGCACGCCGGCCGAAGTGGTGGCGCTGCGCGGCGTCGACCTGCGGGTCGAGCACGGCGAGTTCCTGGCCATCATGGGCGCCTCGGGCTCGGGCAAGTCGACGATGATGAACCTCATCGGCTGCCTCGACACGCCCAGTTCCGGCACCTACCTGTGCGACGGCGTGGACGTGGCCAGCCTCGACGCCACCGGCCGCGCGCGGCTGCGGCTGGACAAGATCGGCTTCGTGTTCCAGGGCTTCAACCTGCTCTCGCGCCAGACCGCGCTGGAGAACGTGATGATGCCGCTGGTCTACGCCGGCATCCCGGTGGCCGAGCGGGAACCGCGCGCCCGCGCCGCCCTGGCCCAGGTGGGCCTGGCCGAGCGTGCCGGGCACAAGCCCAGCGAACTTTCCGGCGGCCAGCAGCAGCGCGTGGCCATCGCCCGCGCGCTCATCAACGAACCGCCGCTGCTGCTTGCCGACGAACCCACGGGCGCGCTCGATTCGCGCACCAGCGAGGAGATCATGGCGCTGTTCGAGCGCCTGCAGGCCGGCGGCCGCACCATCATCATCATCACCCACGAACAGCCGGTGGCCGACCACGCCGACCGCATCGTGGTGATGCACGACGGCGAACTGCACGAACAGGGCTGGCTGGCCCCGGGAAAGGGAAAATGAAGCTCTCCGACGTGATGCGCTCGGCGGTTTTCTCGCTGCGCGGCAACTGGCTGCGCAGCATCCTCACCGCGCTGGGCGTGATCATCGGCATCGCCGCGGTGATCGTGATGGTGTCGGTGGGCCAGGGCACGCAGGCCGAACTCGACAGCATGATCTCGAAGCTGGGCTCGAACCGGCTCGAGGTGTTCGGCGGCTCGGCGCGCGGCCCCGCGCGCGGCGGCGCCGGCAGCGAAGCCAGCCTCACCGACGGCGACGCCCGCGCCATCCGCGAGGAGATCGCCGAGGTGCAGTACGTCGCCACCTCGATGTCCGGCGGCGGCCAGGTGGTGTATGCCGAAAGCAACTGGTCTTCGCGCTGGGAAGGCGTGAACGCCGACTATTTCCCGGTCAACGACTGGCGGCTGGCGCTGGGCGAGGGCTTCACGCCGCGCGACTACAGCGCCGCCAACAAGGTGGTGATCCTGGGCGAGACGGTGCGGCGCGAGCTGTTCGGCGACGCCGACCCCATTGGCGCCACCCTCCGCATGGGCCGCGTGCCGCTGCGCGTGGTCGGCGTGCTCGAACCCAAGGGCCAGGGCAGCTGGGGTCAGGACAGCGACGACATCCTGCTGGTGCCGCTGGAAACCGGCCGGCGCCGGCTGTCCGCGGCCACGGCCGCGGTGGCGGCGAACGTGTCCGGGGCGGCGCTGGCGCCGCGCCGGGCCGACGTGGTGCAGCGCATTTCGGTGGGCGTGGGCCGCGCCGAGGACCTGGCCTTCGTCGAGGAAGAGCTCAACGCACTGCTGCGCCAGCGCCACCGCATCGCGCCCGGCGCCGAGGACGATTTCGCGGTGCGCAACATCGCCGAGATCGTCAGCACCCGCACCCAGACCACGCGGCTGATGTCGCTGTTGCTGGGCGCGGTGGCCAGCATTTCGCTCATCGTCGGCGGCATCGGCATCATGAACATCATGCTGGTGTCGGTCACCGAGCGCATCCGCGAAATCGGCCTGCGCATGGCCGTGGGTGCCGGCCCGCGCGAGATCCAGCAGCAGTTCCTGGCCGAGGCCATGCTGATCTCTCTGGGTGGCGGCGCCATCGGCATCGCGCTCGGCGTGGCCGGCGCGCTGCTGGCCAGCAAGTTCGGCGCGCTGCCGGTGCAGCTGGATCTGCAGGTGGTGGGCATGGCCACCGGATTTTCGGTCGCCACCGGCCTGTTCTTCGGCTATTACCCCGCCCGCAAGGCCGCCCGGCTCGACCCGATCGAAGCACTGCGCCACCAGGGGTAGACTGGCGGCTGGTTTCCCTTCGAGGTCGTCCACGCCATGATCCGTCCGCTCCTGTTGGCCCTTGGAATCGCCGCCATGCCCGTCGCCGCCAGCGAACCGCCCACCGCGCTCGTCATCCACGGCGGCGCCGGTGTGATCGAACGCGCCTCGCTGTCGCCGGAAGACGAAAAGACCGTGCGCGCCGAACTCGACCGCGCCCTCGACGCCGGCCACGCCGTGCTGCGCGACGGCGGCAGCGCGCTCGACGCGGTCAGCGCCGCGGTGGGGGTGATGGAGGAGTCGCCCTGGTTCAACGCCGGCAAGGGCGCCGTTTTCAACGCCGAGGGCGGCCACGAGCTCGACGCGGCCATCATGGAAGGCCACACCCGCCGCGCCGGCGCGGTGGCCGGCGTGCGCACCGTGCGCAACCCGATCAAGCTGGCGCGCGCGGTGATGGAACACTCGCCGCACGTGATGCTGGCCGCCGGCGGCGCCGAGAAGTTCGCCGACAGCCGCCCCGAGATCGAGCGCGTGGCGCCGGACTGGTTCGACACGCCGCACCGCCGCAAGCAGCTTGAGCAGGCGCAGCAGCGCGAGCAGGCCGGACACGCCGCCGCGCCCGGCACCTATTTCGGCACGGTCGGCGCGGTGGCGCTGGACAAGCAGGGTCGCATCGCCGCAGCCACTTCCACCGGCGGCATGACCAACAAGCGTTGGGGCCGCATCGGCGACGCACCCATCATCGGCGCCGGCACCTGGGCCGATGAAAACTGCGGCGTGTCCGGCACCGGCTGGGGCGAGTTCTACATCCGATCGGCGGCCGCGCACGACATCTGCGCGCGCGTTTCCTACCGCGGCGACGCGCTGTCGGTGGCCGCGGAGGAAGTGATCAACGGCATCGTGCCGAAGCTGGGCGGCGACGGCGGCGCGATCGCGCTCGACCGCCACGGCAACATCGCCATGCCCTTCAACACCTCGGGCATGTACCGCGGCTGGGTCAACCCCGACGGCACCCGCGGCACCGCCATCTTCAAATAAATCGAACCAGGTTCATTTTATTGAACCAGGTTCAATAAAATGAACCTGGTTCGTTTGGTTCAGAAGCCGCGGTCGCCGGAGAGGATGCCGCCGAGGCCGCCGAGCACGGAGCCTTCGTCGCGGCTGCCGCCCTTCTGGTAGGCGGCGCTGAGCATGCGGCCGGCCAGGCGCGAGAACGGCAGCGACTGGATCCAGACCTTGCCCGGGCCGGTCAGCGTGGCCAGGAACACGCCTTCGCCGCCGAACAGCATCGACTTCACGCCGCCGACCGGCTTGATGTCGAAATTCACCGTGCTGGTCATGGCCACCACGCAGCCGGTGTCCACGTCCAGGCGCTCGCCCGGGCGCAGTTCGCGCTCGACGATGGTGCCGCCGGCGTGCACGAACACCAGGCCGTCGCCGGTGAGCTTCTGCATGATGAAGCCTTCGCCGCCGAACAGCGCCGTCATCACCTTCTTCTGGAAGAACAGGCCGATCTGCACGCCGCGCGCCGCGCACAGGAAGCTGTCCTTCTGCGCGATGATGGTGCCGCCGTAGTTCGACAGCGTCATCGGCACGATGGTGCCGGGGTAGGGCGCCGCGAACGCCACTTTGGCCTTGCCGCTGGCGCCGGCGTGCGAGAACACCGTGGTGAACAGGCTCTCGCCGGTGACCAGGCGCTTGCCCGCGCCGACCAGCTTGTCCATGAAGCCGCCGCCCGACGAGGCCGCGCCGTCGCCGAACACGGTTTCCATGTTCACGACCGAATCCTTGTACATCATCGACCCGGCCTCGGCGACCGCGCTTTCGCCCGGGTCGAGCTCGATCTCGACGAACTGCATGTCCTCGCCGTAGATCTTGTAGTCGATCACGTCGCTGCGCTGGCCACCGGCCGCGGTGACCGGCGGCGGCACCGGGACGGGCATGCCGCCCGGTGCGGATTCGGCGCGCAGCTCGGCGCAGGCGCCGATGGGAATCCACTCGGCGAAACCCTGGCGCCAGCAGTGGCCGCCCGGGTTGGCGGCCGCCTGGGCGACGGCGGCGGCGTGGTCGAGTGGGCCCATCTGCTGGCCGTTGTAGCTGAGGTACCACTGGTGCATGGCGTTCTCCGTGGGGGACGGTGGAAGGTCAGGCCGCGTCCACGCCGAGCTGGGCGTGGATGTCGCGGCGGGCGGCGTCGTCGAGCTGCAGCTGCCCGGCGAGGCGGTCGAGGAAGGCGCGTTCTTCCGCCGTGTCGGCGGTGATGGCGATCAGCGCGGCGGCATAGGTTTCCGGGCGAAGGTGCGCGGGCGTGCGCACCACCAGCTGTTCGAGCGTGAAGGGTGCGCGGATCTCGGCGTCCAGCGCCTCGATCTCCTCGGCGTCCAGGCCGGCCTCGCGCGCGCGGCCCAGGATGGACTCGCGCTCCTGAGCGTCCATCAGGCCGTCGGCGTGCGCGGCGGTGATCATGGCGCGCAGCAGGTGCATGGCTTGTTCGGTGCGCACCGCCACCTGGGCCGCCGGCATCGGCGGGGGCGGCGGCACCGCGGCACCGGCACCGGGCGGCGGCGGGGGCAGGGCCGCCCCGGGGCCTGCCATGGGCTGGGGCGCCGCGCCGGGCTTGTTCTGGTAGTGCTCGAACGCGGCCATGGCCACGCCCAGCAGGCCCAGGCCCAGCTGCGCCTTGGTGCCGGTGGACATCCCGCCCATCATCCCGCCCAGGCCCGGCGACTTGCCGCGTTTGCGCTTGTGGCCGCCCAACTGGCCGCCCAGGGCCTGGCCCATCAATTGCCCCAGCAGGCGTTCGGCGTTGAACATGCACGGCTCCCCGGTGTGTGCGTCGATTGTGGGAATGGTGGGGCGGGCGGCCCCAGTGCACAAGGTCAGGGGCCGCGATACCGGGCGGGAGTATGAGGTGTGGCAGAATGGCGCCCTTCCAAGGTTTCACGCGCCCTCCATGGCCGACAGCTCCGGCACCCACGCTCCGCGCAGTCCCTTCCGCGTCTGGCAGGCCTTCCTGTGGTCCATGCAGGGCCTGCGCGCGACCTGGGACGTGGAATCGGCCTTCCGGCTCGAGGTCTACCTGTTCCTGGTGCTGGCGCCCCTGGGCCTGTGGCTCGGTGCCGACGGCATCGAGCGGGCCCTCCTGGTGGCGCCGCTGCTGGGCGTGCTGGTGGTCGAGGTGCTCAATTCGGCGGTCGAGGCGGTCGTGGACCGCTGGGGCCCCGAGCACCACGAGCTGGCTGGCCGCGCCAAGGACATGGGCTCGGCCGCGGTGTTCCTGGCCGACATGAATGTTTTGCTTTGCTGGGGCCTGGTCCTCGGCCCCCGCTACTTCTGACCGGGATTGTCTTCGATGGAATGGTTGTTCAGCACTGAAATCTGGGTCGCGCTGCTGACCCTGGCCACGCTCGAGATCGTGCTCGGCATCGACAACCTGGTCTTCATTTCCATCGCCGTCAGCCGGCTGCCGCCCGAACAGCGCCCGCGCGCGCGCAAGTTCGGCCTGGCCCTGGCCTGCGTCACCCGCATCCTGCTGCTGCTGTCGCTGGCCTTCCTGGCCAGCATGCAGAACAACCTGTTCTCGCTGTTCGGCATCGATTTCTCCGTGCGCGACCTGGTGCTGATCGCCGGCGGCCTGTTCCTGCTGGTCAAGGGCACCATGGAGATCCACGACTCGGTCGAAGGCCGCGGCGAGGAAGAGGACATCGGCACCAAGCCCTCGGCCGTGTTCGGCTACGTCATCGCCCAGATCGCCATCATCGACATCGTGTTCTCGCTCGATTCGGTGATCACCGCGGTGGGCATGGTGGACAACCGCTGGGTGATGGTCGCGGCCATCCTGGTGGCGGTGGCGGTGATGCTGTTCGCGGCCAACCCGATCGGCGACTTCATCGACCGGCACCCGACGGTGAAGATGCTGGCGCTGAGCTTCATCATCCTGGTGGGCGTGGCGCTGATCGCCGATGGCTTCGATTTCCACATCGACCGCAAGTTCCTGTACTTCGCGATGGCCTTCTCGGCCGGCGTGGAGTCGCTGAACATCCTGTCCAAGCGCAAACAAAGGCGGCCGGGCTGATCCCGGGCCCGCGCGCCATGGCCGACACGCCCGACTACCCGGCCCTGGTGCTGCGCCGCGGCGAAGAACGCCGCCTGCGCGCCGGCCACCTGTGGGTGTTCAGCAACGAGGTCGACGTCGCGCGTACGCCGCTCACGGCCTTCGCACCGGGGCAACCCGCCTGGATCGTGGACGCCGCCGGCAAGCCGCTGGGCACCGGCTACGTGAACCCGTCCACGCTCATCGCCGCCCGCCTGGTCGACCGCGCCGGCCATGCGCTCGACCGCTCGCTGGTGGTGCACCGCCTGAAAGTGGCCCTGGCCCTGCGCGAACGCCTCTACCCCGAGCCCTGGTACCGCCTGGTGTTCGGCGAAAGCGACGGCCTGCCGGGCCTCACCGTCGAACGCTTTGGCGACGTGGTCGTGGCTCAGGCCACCACCGCCGGCATGGACCGGCTGCGCGACGAAGTCACTGCCGCCCTCCTCAAGGTGCTGTCGCCCGCCGCGCTGCTTTGGAAAAACGACAGCGGCGCCCGCGCCATCGAAGGCCTGGGCGAATCGGTGGAGCTGGTGCACGGCCGGCTCGACGGCCCCACCGTGGCCCGCGAGGGCGGCCTGGAATTCCTGTGTGACCTGCGCGAAGGCCAGAAGACCGGCTGGTTCTACGACCAGCGCGCCAACCGCGACCGCCTGGCGCCCTACGTGAAGGGCGCGCGCGTGCTCGACGTGTTCAGCTACCTCGGCGGCTGGGGCCTGCGCGCCGCCGGCTTCGGCGCGGCGGAAGTGGATTGCGTGGACGTCTCGGCCCGCGCCGTGGACGGCATCCGCGCCAACATCGCCCGCAACGGCTTCGGCGACCGCGCCCGCGCGCACGCGGCCGACGCCTTCGAGTTCCTGCGCGCCGCCCGCGCCGAACGCCGCAAGTGGGACGTGGTCATCCTCGACCCGCCGGCCTTCGTGAAGCGCAAGAAGGACCTCAAGGAAGGCAGCCTGGCCTACCGGCGCCTCAACGAGCTGGGCATGCAGGTGCTCGAGCGCGACGGCATCCTGGTCACCTGCTCCTGCAGCCACCACATGCCGCGGGAGCTGCTGGTGGACGGCCTGCAGGCCGGCGCCCGGCACCTGGACCGCCAGGTGCAGCTGCTCGAGCCGCTGTCGCAGTCGCCCGACCACCCGGTGCACCCGGCCATCCCGGAAACCGATTACCTCAAGGGCGTCATCGCCCGCGTGCTGCCGGCCTAGCCGGGGCGGGGCGGGGACGGCAAACTAGCGGCATGACCTTCCTGCACGACATCGACCCGCTGGCCGTTTCGCTCCCGGTCTGGCCGCACGGCATCCACTGGTACGGGCTGATGTACGCCCTGGCCTTCTTCATCGCCTGGCGGCTGGGGCGTGCGCGCACCCGCGCGGGGCGCCTGCCGGGCGTGAACGACGAAGGCTTCGACGACCTGCTGTTCTACGGCATGCTCGGCGTGGTGCTGGGCGGGCGCATCGGCTACGTGCTGTTCTACGCCTTCGACAGTTTCCTGGCCGAGCCGCTGATGCTGCTCAGGGTCAACGAAGGCGGCATGAGCTTCCACGGCGGCCTGCTGGGCGTGATGGCCGCGGCGGCCTGGTGGACGCGCAAGCACCGGCTGCACTACTTCGACACCATGGATTTCGTGGCGCCGCTGGTGCCTGCGGGCCTGGGTTTCGGGCGGCTGGGCAACTTCATCGGCGGCGAGTTGTGGGGCAAGCCCACCGACGGCAGCTGGGGCGTGGTGTTCCCGTCGAGCCTGCCGGCCGAATACGCCGCGCTGCCGGCCGAACAGCTGCGCGCGCTGCATGCCAGCGGCGCGCTCGACGGCTTCGCGCGGCATCCTTCGCAGCTTTACCAGGCCTTCCTCGAGGGTGCGGTGATGCTGGCGGCGCTGCTGTGGTTCTCGCGCAAACCGCGGCCGCGCTACGCGGTGTCGGGGCTGTTCGCGCTGCTCTACGGCCTGTTCCGGTTCGCGGTGGAGTTCGTGCGTGAACCCGACGCGCACCTGGGCTACCTGGCCTTCGGCTGGCTGACCATGGGCCAGCTGCTGTCGCTGCCGCTGGTGGCGCTGGGCCTGTTCCTGCTGTGGCTGTCGCGGCGTTCGCCGACGCTGGCGCCGGCGCCCGTCGCCGCCCCGGAGAAGACCTGATGCGCCAGTACCTCGACCTGCTCGGCCACGTGCTCGAACACGGCACGCCGAAGGCCGACCGCACCGGCACCGGCACCCGTTCCGTGTTCGGCTGGCAGATGCGCTTCGACCTTTCCGAAGGTTTCCCGCTGGTCACCACCAAGAAGTGCCATGTCCGCTCGATCATCCACGAGCTGCTGTGGTTCATCCGCGGCGAGACCAACATCGGCTACCTGCGCGAGAACAAGGTCAGCATCTGGGACGAGTGGGCCGACGAAAACGGCGAGCTCGGCCCCGTGTACGGCAAGCAGTGGCGACGCTGGACCGGTTCCGACGGCCGCGAGGTGGACCAGCTGCGCTGGGTGGTGGACGAAATCCAGCGCAACCCCGATTCACGCCGGCTCATCGTCAGCGCCTGGAACGTGGCCGAACTGCCGGCGATGGCGCTGATGCCCTGCCACACCCTGTTCCAGTTCTACGTGGCCGACGGCAAGCTCAGCTGCCAGCTCTACCAGCGCTCGGCCGACATCTTCCTGGGCGTGCCCTTCAATATCGCCAGCTATGCGCTGCTGACCCACATGGTGGCGCGCCACTGCGGCCTGGGCGTGGGCGATTTCGTGCACACGCTGGGCGACGCGCACGTGTACAGCAACCACGTCGGACAGGCGCGCGAACAGCTGTCGCGCTCGCCGCGGCCGCTGCCCAAGCTGGTGCTTGCGCCGGAGGCGCGCGACCTGTTCGCGATGCGCTACGAGGACATCGCCATCGAAGGCTACGACCCGCACCCGGCCATCAAGGCGCCGGTGGCGGTGTGAGCGCGGCGCCGGCGCTGTGCCTGGTGGCGGCGCTCGACCGCGCGCGTGGCATCGGCCGCGGCAACGAACTGCCCTGGCGCCTGCCCGACGACCTGCAGCGCTTCAAGGCGCTGACGCTGGGCAAGCCGCTGCTGATGGGCCGGCGCACCGCCGAGTCGCTGGGCCGCGCGCTGCCGGGCCGCCGCAACCTGGTGCTCACGCGTTCGAACCAGGTTCCTTTTCCCGGCATGGAAGCCGTGGCGTCGCTGGACGAGGCGCTGTCACTGGCCGACGGCGCCGAGCTGATGGTGATCGGTGGCGGCGAGGTGTACGCGCTGGCGCTGCCGCGGGCCAGCCACCTGCACCTGACCCACGTGGACACCGTGGTGACCGACGCCGACGCGTTTTTCCCGGCCTTCGACCCGGCGCAATTCGAGGTGCTGTCGCGCGAGCCGCGGCCCGCCGACGCGCGCCACGCCTTCGCCTTCGAATTCGCGGATTACCGGCACCGCGGGTTTACTGGCTGACGTAGTCCGGCGCGCCTTCGAGACTGAAGTGGCGCAGGGCGCGCAGGTCGTTCTCGAGTTCGACGTAGCGCGCGGCCTTGGCCACCGGCATGCCGGCGCGGTTGAGCCGGCCGAAGGTGGCCTCGAGCAGCTCGGCCTCGTCGGTGTCGAGCGCGAGCAGGTCTTCTGCCAGGTCGGCGCGGTCGCCGTCGTCGAATTCGTTCGCCGCCACCTGCTCGTCGCGCTCGCGCAGCAGTTCGGCGCGGCGTTCCGCGATGTCGGCGAGCGCGGCCTGGTGGGCGTCGTACAGCGGCCAGAAGGTGGCCGCCTCTTCGGGCGTGAGCGACAGCTGGCGGGCGATGAAAATCTGCTTGCCCGGGGCCACGGCCTGCTGCAGCGCCTGCACGCGTGCCACCGCGCGCTGGTCGCGCCCGGCGCGGCCGGCGTCCTGGGCGGTGGCGGTGCCGGCGAAGGCCAGCGCGATGGCCAGGGCCAGCGTGGTCAGGGATCGGGTCATGGCAGTCCTCCTGTTCATCAGTCGTCGCCGCGGGGCGCGTTGTCGGGTGGGTCGCGGCCGGGCACCTGGTGCAGCCGCAGTTCGGTGCCCAGCTCCATGGCGGTGAGCTTGCCGCCCCAGACCGCGCCGGTGTCGATGGCGTACACGCCCAGGCCCATGAACAGGCCCAGGGTGGACCAGTGGCCGAACACCACCGGCAGTTCGCGCGGGGCATGGCCGGGCACTTCGTACCAAGGGTACATGCCGGGCTTCTGGGTGCCGGGGCGGCCCTTGTCCTCGAAGCCGATGCGGCCGCCCGGCGTGCAATAGCGCAGGCGCGTGAAGACGTTGATGATGGCGCGGTGGCGGTCGACGCCGGTGAGCTTGGGCGACCAGGCCGGCTTGTCGCCGTACATGTTCTTCACCAGTTTGAAGAAACCGTCGCCGCGCAGTTTCTCTTCCACCTCGCGGGCGCGCGCCTCGGCCAGCGTGATCGTCCACTTCGGCGCCAGGCCGGCGTGCACCATGGCGAAGCCGAGCGTGCGGTCGACGTGGAAGAGCTTCTGCTGGCGCAGCCAGCCGATGAGCTGGGCCGAATCCTCGGCGAACAGCACGCGCTGAAGGTCGGGGTTGACCTTGCGCTGGTCGGCCTCGCGGCGGGTGGAGATGGCCAGCAGCGACAGGTCGTGGTTGCCCAGCACGATGGTGCTGTGGATGGCCAGCGAGTGGATCAGGCGCAAGGTTTCCAGCGACTGGCCGCCGCGGTTGACCAGGTCGCCGCAGAACCACAGGCGGTCCACCGCCGGGTCGAAGCGGATCTTTTCGAGCAGCCTTTGCAGCGCGTCGTAGCAGCCCTGGACGTCGCCGATGGCGTAGGTGGCCATCAGTGCAGGGTCCGCGGGATGGAAAGGGTGAAGGGGTCGATCATGGCGTCGAAGCGGGTGCCGTCGTCGGCCAGCATCTGGTAGCTGCCGTGCATGGTGCCCAGCGGCGTTTCCAGCACGGCGCCCGAGGTGTACTCGAAGCTCTCGCCCGGGCGCAGCCAGGGCTGTTCGCCCACCACGCCTTCGCCGCGCACTTCCTGCACCTTGCCGTTGGCGTCGGTGATGATCCAGTGGCGGCTGATCAGGCGCGCGGGCACCTCGCCCGTGTTCCGGATCTGGATGGTGTAGGCGAAGACGTAGCGGTCGTCCTCGGGGATCGACTGGTCATCGAGGAACCGGGTGGCGACCACGACCTGGATGGCGTGCAGGGGCGTGTCCATGCCGCCATTCTACGCAGGTCAGGCGGCCGGGGGCAGCGCCGCCAGGTGGTTCGCCAAATGCTTGAATTCAGCCACTTCCAGCTGCTCTGCGCGGGCGTCGGGGCGCAGGCCCGCGGCTTCGATGTCGGCGCCCGAGCAAACCTGCTGCAGCGCGTTGCGCAGGGTCTTGCGGCGCTGGCCGAAGGCGTCGCGCACCACGCGCTCGAACAGCGCCGGGTCGCTGATGCCCACTTCGGCGGCCGGCAGCGGCACCAGCCGCACCACGGCCGAGTCCACCTTCGGCGGCGGCCGGAAGGCGCCGGGCGGCACGTCGAACAGCGAAGTGACGGTGCAATAGGCCTGCAGCATCACGCTCAGCCGCCCGAACACCTTGCTGCCGGGGCCGGCGGCCATGCGGTCCACCACTTCCTTCTGCAGCATGAAGTGCATGTCGCGCACCGCCGCGGCGTGTTCGAGCGCGTGGAAGAGGATGGGCGAGGAGATGTTGTAGGGCAGGTTGCCGACCAGACGGATCTGCCGCCCGGCGTGCTGGCCGTCGTCGGCCGCCAGCTTGCTGAAATCCACCTGCAGCACGTCCTTGTGGATCACCGTCAGGCGGCCCACGCCTTCACTGGCTTCCATCAGCGGCGTGATCAGGTCGCGGTCGAACTCGATCACCGTCAGCTCGCCGTGGCGGCGCAGCAGCGGGAAGGTGATGGCGCCCTGGCCGGGGCCGATCTCGACCAGGCGGTCGCCGGGCTGCGGGTCCACCGCTAGCACGATCATGTTGATGTAGCGGCGGTCGGTGAGGAAATGCTGGCCGAGGTTCTTCTTCGGCGGCGCCTTGAAATGGCTCACGTGGGGATCCTCCGGGCGGCCAGCGTGGTGCACAGCGCCACCGCGGCGTAAAGGCTGGACGGGTCGGCGGTGCCGCGGCCGGCCAGTTCCAGCGCCGTGCCGTGGTCCACCGCCACCCGCGGGTAGGGCAGGCCGAGCGTGATGTTCACCGCCTGCTCGAAGCCGGCGTGCTTGAGCACGGGCAGGCCCTGGTCGTGGTACATGGCCAGCACCGCGTCGAAGCCGGCCAGCTTCGCCGGCAGGAAGGCGGTGTCGGCGGGCAGCGGTCCCACCAGGTCCATGCCTTCGGCGCGCAGCGCCTGCAGGCAGGGGAGGATGACGTCGATCTCCTCGCGGCCCAGGTGGCCGTCCTCGCCCGCGTGCGGGTTCAGGCCCAGCACGGCGATGCGCGGGGCGGCGACGCCGAAGTCGCGGCGCAGTGCGGCATCGGTGATGCGCAGTACGCGCGCCAGGCCTTCGCCGGTGATGGCGTCGGGCACGGCGCGCAGGGGCAGGTGGGTGGTGGCCAGGGCGACGCGCAGCGTGGGGTTGGCCAGCATCATCACCACCTCCACGCCGGCCTGGCGGGCCAGCAGCTCGGTGGTGCCGGTGTAGGCGATGCCGCCTTCGTTGATGCTGGCCTTGTGCACCGGGCCGGTGACCAGGCCCTGGCAGTCGCCCGACAGGCAGGCGGCCGCGGCCTGTTCCAGCGCGGCGATCACGGCCGGGGCATTGGCGGGGTCGGGCTGGCCAAAGCGCACCGGCCGCGCCTGCGGCACCGGCCGGAGGGCGAGTTCGCCGGGGCCGGTGGCCTGGCCGGGCTCGCGCAGGGCCAGCGGCAGGCCGAGCGCGCGGGCGGCGGCCTGCAGGGTGCCGGGGTCGGCATAGGCGATCAGCTCGGCCTGGCGCTCGCGCTGGGCCAGCCGCACGCACAGCTCGGGCCCGATGCCGGCCGGCTCACCCGGGACCAGGGCCAGCCGCGGTCGCATCGGCTCAGGAAGCCGTCAGGCGGCTCTCGACGTAGGCTTCCGAGCGCAGCTGGCGCAGGAAGCGCTCGAACTCTTCCTCGGCCTTGCGCTGGGCGATGATCTCGCGCGCCTGGTTGCGGCGGTTCTGCTCGGTCACGTCCTGTTCGCGGACGCCCAGGCGCTTGATGATGTGCCAGCCGGCGTCGCTCTGGAACGGCCGGGAGACCTGGCCGTCCTGCAGCGCATTGAGCTGCGTGCCCACCGCGGTGCCCCAGGCGTTGACCTGGAACCAGCCCATGTCGCCGCCGTCGTTGCGGCTCAGGGTGTCGTCGGAATTCTCGCGGGCGAGCTTGGCGAAGTCTTCGCCGGCCTGGATCTTCGCGTACAGGTCCTCGGCCTTCTGGCGGGCCGCTTCGGCCGGCAGGGTCGGGGTGACGCGGATCATGATGCCCTGGGCGTTGTACTCGGTCAGGGTCTGGCGGCCCTGCTCGCGGGTCTCCACCAGCTGGATCAGCTGGTAGCCGCTGGGGCCGCGCACGGGTTCGCTGATCTGGCCCGGCTGCATCTGCTGGATCAGGCCGACGAAGGCCGGCGGGATCGCGTCGAGCGCGCGCCAGCCGATCTCGCCGCCCTCGAGCGCGTTCTGGGCGTCGGAGTAGCGGATGGCCGCGGCACGGAAATCGAGCTCGCCGCGTTCGATCACGGCCTTGATGTCGCGCGCCTTCTTCTGCGCCAGCGCCACTTCGTCGGGCGAGGCGCCCTCGGGCAGGCCCACCACGATGTTGGCCAGGCGCACTTCCGGGCCGCCGATTTCGCGCACGGCCAGCAGCTGGTCGATCTCGGCCTCGCTGATCTGCACGCGGCTCTGCACGTAACGCTGGCGCAGGCGCTCGATCAGCAACTCGTCGCGCAGGCTGGCGCGGAATTCCTCGTAGCTCAGGCCGTCGGCGGCCAGGCGCTGGCGCAGTTGTTCCTGGGTCATGCGGTTGCGCGAGGCGACCGTTTCGATGGCCTGGGCCAGTTCGCCGTCGCTGACGCGGATGCCGGAATCGCGGGCGCGGGTGAGCTGGATGCGGGCCAGCACCAGGCGGTCGAGCACCTGGCGCTCGAGCACGTCGCGCGGCGGCAGTTGTTCCGGCGTGTTGGCGTACTGGGCGGTGATGTTGCTCACGGCGCGGTCGAGCTCGCTGCGCAGGATCACGTCCTCGTCCACGACGGCGACGATGCCGTCCACCGCGGTGGTGGCCTGGGCCAGCGCATGGCCGGGGGCCAGGGCGGCAGAAAGGGCCAGCAGGACGGCGAGGACGGGGGTGAAGGCGTTCTTCATGCGGTTTGCGGCTCCGGCGCCACGTTTTTCAGCGGGAATAATCAAGAATAGCATCATCGAGCAGACGGGCCGTGCTGCGGCCGAAGCTGCCGACGCCGTTCAATTCCAGCTCAAGATAGATGCCCGTGTTCTGCTCGCCGCTGAACTCGCGGACGTAGCGGCGGCCGAGCACGCGGACCGCCACGCAGCAGCTCTTCCACTCCACGCCGGCCAGGGCCTCGAGGCTCTGGTTGTCGCGCAGGGAGTAGTTCCAGCGGCCCAGCAGGCGCCAGTTGGCGCGGATGGGCAGGGCGAAGGACAGGTCGGTCTGCTCCAGCAGGCCGGCGCGGTAGCGGTAGGCGGCGTTGAGCACGCCGGCGTCGCCGAAGCGCCACTGGCTGCGGATGGCCGACAGCGTGGTGCGTTCGCTGTCCGGGTCCCACTGCTGGGCCAGGCCCAGGCTCCAGCGCGGGCTGAGCGACAGGCTGGCCTCGGCCACCCAGGCCGAACCGTCGTTGGACAGCGGCGGCGCGCCCGGCACGGTGACGCGCGGCGCTTCGAAATAGTGGATGCGGCCCAGGCCGACGCTAAGCAGCTCGCGGCCGTCGCCGGCGTCGAGCACGCGGCTGGTCAGGGCCACGGTCACCTGGTTGGCGTCGCCCTGGCGGTCGGCGCCGCCGAAGCGGTTGTCGCGGAACAGGCCGGGCCAGGAGAAGGTGAGCGGCTGGGTGTCGAACAGCGGCAGGTCGTCCTGGTCGCGGTAGGGCACGTTCAGGTAGTACAAGCGCGGTTCCAGCGTCTGCAGGTAATTGCCGCCGCCGAGCTCGAAGCCACGCTCGAAGAAGGCGCCCATGTCCAGGCTCATCACCGGCAGGCTGCGGCTGGGGGCGTCGTCGCCGCCCGGCGGCACCAGGTTGTCGTCGAGCGAATAGGCGGTGTAGCGCCAGGCCAGCTGGGGAGTGGCGAACCAGGCGGCGCCGCCGAAGGGCAGGCGCACGAACGGCCGCAGGTCGACGCGGTTGCCGCCGTCGCGGCCGGCGCCCTGGAAGCGCACGGCCTCGGCCTCCACGCCGAGTTCCAGCCAGTTCGCGAACGGCCGCGTCCACTGCGCGCGCGCGGTCGGCAGGCGGCGGTAGGGTTCGCTGCCCTCGAGCAGCAGCGGGCTGGCGATCTGCCAGTCCTGCGCCGTCAGGCTGGCGCTCCAGCCCAGGCCGCGACCGTACAGGCCCATCGCGCTCTCGACCAGGGAAATGGAGGCGGTGGCCAGCGAGTCGCCGAAGTCGGCGAAGTATTGGTCGTCGCTGACGTGGTTGAGGTCGGCGGCGAAGTACCAGTGCGGCGAGAAGGTTTCGAAGTGGCGCCAGCGCGCCAGGCCGCGGTCGCGGTTGGCCAGGTCGTCGTCGGGCAGCCAGGTGGCTTCCAGCGTGCCGGCGCGGGTGCGGCCGAGGTAGCGGAACTCGCCGCCCAGCATCAGGCCGCGTTCGGCCAGCCAGCGCGGCTGCAGGGTGGCGTCGTAGTTCGGCGCCAGGTTCAGGTAGATCGGCTGCTCGTATTCGAAGCCGTTGCGGTCGTCGTAGCCCAGGGTCGGGGCCAGCAGGCCGGTGCGGCGGCGGTCGTCGGTGGGGAAGGCGATCCACGGCAGCCACAGCAGCGGCACGCCGCCGACCCGCAGGGTGGCGTTGCGCGCGGTGCCCATGCCGCTTTCCTGGTCCACGACGATGCGCGAGGCGGCGAACTCCCACTGGCGCTGGTCCGGCGGGCAGGTGGAATAGGTGCCGCCCGAGAGCGTGCCTTCCTGGCCGCGCAGCAGCACGTCGTCGGCGCGACCGTTGCCGGCTTCGCCGTTGAACTGGTACTGCACGCCGCGCAGGCGAAGCTCGTCGGTCTTCTGGTCGCCCTCGGCTTTTTCAGCCAGCAGGCGCAGGCTGCGGTCCTGGTAGGTGACCGGGCCTTCGGTGGCGAAGCGCTCGGTGTCGTGTTCGAAGGTGAGCTTGTCGGTGCCCAGCCACTGGTCGGCGCGCTGCAGCTCGACCTTGCCGGTGAGCACGGTCACGTCCTGCCTGGAAACGTCCAGGTTCTCGGCGCTGATGTCGGTGCCGGCGCCTTCGCGGCTGGCGGGCGCCGCGTCGAGCGGGCGGTAAAGCGGCAGGGTGCTGGCGGCGGGGCAGCGCTCCCAGCCGGGAAGCGCGGTGTCCTCGGCGCGGGCGGCGCAGGCCATGGCCAGGCAGAGCGGAAGCAGGCGAAGGGCTGGGCGGCGCACGGCGACATCCGGGGGAAAGACGGGATAGCTTGGCCCATGCAGGCGGGGCGGGGCAACACGGCCCCGTGCGGAGGCCGGCCTGGGGCTCAGGCGGCGTCGCGCAGGCCGTGCAGGTGGGCCACGCTGCAGGCGCGTAGCGCCGACAGGCTGTAGCCGCCTTCCAGCATCGAAACCACCCGGCCCTGGCCGTGGCGGCCGGCGAGCGCGGCCAGCTCATGGCTGATCCAGCGGTAGTCCTCGGGTTCCAGCGCCAGGTCGGCGAGCGGGTCGAGGCGGTGGCCGTCGAAGCCGGCCGACACCAGCAGCAGCTGCGGCTTGAAGGCTTCAAGCTCCGGCAGCAGGCGCTCGCGCCACGCGGCGCGGAAGGCGTCGCCGCCCGAACCCGGCGGCAGCGTGGCATTGGCCAGGTTGCCGACGCCGCGCTCCCCGGGCAGGCCGGTGTGCGGGTACAGCGGCGCCTGGTGCGAGCTGACGTACATCACGCGCGGGTCGCCGGCGAAGATGTCCTGGCTGCCGTTGCCGTGGTGCACGTCGAAGTCGGCGATGGCGACGCGGTGCAGCCCGTGCGCGTGCACCGCGTGCGCCGCGGCCACCGCGATGGAATTGAACAGGCAGAAGCCCATGGCCGCATTGGCTGTGGCGTGGTGGCCGGGTGGGCGCACCGCGCAGAAGGCCTGGCGGGCTTCGCCGGCCATCAGCGCATCCACCGAGGCGATGCCGGCGCCGGCGGCGCGCAGGGCGGCCTCGGCCGAGCCGGGCGACATGGCGGTGTCGTCGTCGAGCCGGCGCACGTCGTCGGATTCGATGTCGAGCACCGAGGACACCAGCGCCTTGCCGTGCACGCGCAGCAGCGCTTCGCGCGTGGCGGCCGGCGCCTCGCGCCAGGCCAGCTGCGGGAAGGCCGCGCGCACCGCGTGCAGCACGGCTTCGAGCCGCGCCGGGCTTTCCGGGTGGCCGGGGCCGGGGTCGTGCGACAGACAGGCCGGGTGCGTGTAGAGCAGCACGCTCAGCCTTTGCGGCGCTCGTGGTTCCAGAGCACCTCGCCGTGGCCGCTGGCGCGGGCGAGCACGCGGGCGACCACGAACAGCAGGTCGGACAGGCGGTTGAGGAAGCGGATGGCTTCCGGGCGCACGGCGTCGTGGTGCGACAGCGTCACCACGTCGCGCTCGGCGCGGCGGCAGATGGTGCGCGCCAGGTGGCAGTGCGCCGCCGCCACGCCGCCGCCGGGCAGGATGAAGTCCTTGAGCGGCGGCAGGTCGGCGTTGAAGTGGTCGAGCTGGTCCTCGAGCCGCTGGACGTCGGCGTCGGACACCGCGGCGTGCCCGGGGATGCACAATTCGCCGCCGAGGTCGAACATCTGGTGCTGCACCGACACCAGCACGGCGCGCACTTCGTCGGGGATGTCGCAGGCCAGCACCAGGCCGATGGCGGAGTTGGCTTCGTCCACGGTGCCGTAGGCGGTGACGCGGGCGGAGTCCTTGGCGATGCGGGAACCGTCACCGAGCCCCGTGCTGCCGTCGTCGCCGGTGCGCGTGTAGATCTTCGACAGGCGGTTGCCCACGGGCTCAGCGCCCGGCGTCGCCGGCGGCCACCGGCGCGGCGCGAAGCATCGGCAGCACCAGCGCGTGCACCACGACGGCGAGACCGACGTAGAGCGCGGTGGTGCCCAGGTAGGGCAGGAACCAGTCGGCGTAGTTCTTCGCCCAGCCGGCCACGGTGGGCGCGGCGACGCTGCTGCTGAGCCAGTAGAAGCCGCCCTGCGCGAACAGGTGGCACAGCGCCACGCCGCCCAGCACCGCCGGCGCCAGGCCGGCCAGCTGGCGCAGCGGCTGGCCCTGGCCGAAGCGGGCCAGGCCGGTGCCGGCGGCCCACAGCGCGAAGTGCGCCGGCAGCAGGCACCAGTAACCCGGCGACACGCAGTAGTGGCTCCAGAAGCTCAGGCCCGAGCCGGTGATGACGACGTAGTCGACGGCCACGGCCAGCACCATCAGCGCCGGGAAGGCCCAGCGCACGCTGCCGGCCAGGTAGAAGCCGGCGAGCAGGAACACCGCCCAGGACGCGTCCGGCACAGCGCCGAAATGGTTCAGGCGGGTCGCGGCCATCAGGACGGCGAGGGCGGCGAACAGGGCCAGGCGCGGGCGGCGGGTCAGGGTCATGGTCAGGCTTCCGGAAGGCAGGCGGTCATTTTAGCGGAACTGTACCCCGGCTGCGCCGGCCGGTGGGCACGGCGCGTATCATGGGCACATGGCCAGTGAAGACGGCTTCGACTACGACATTCTCATCCTGGGCGGTGGCCTGGTCGGCAATTCGCTGGCCTGCGCGCTCGATGGCCGCGGCCTGCGGCTGGGCCTGGTCGAGGCCAGCGCAGCGCAGGCCGGCGCACCGGGTTTCGACGAGCGCAAGCTCGCGCTCGCCGCCGCCAGCCTCAATGCGCTCGGTGCGCTGGACGTGCTGCCGCGCCTGGCCACGCCACCGGCGCCGATCCGCCGCATCCACGTCAGCCGCGCCGGCGATTTCGGCTCCGTTCGGCTCGAGGCCAGCGAGCTCGGGCGCGAGGCCTTCGGCGGCGTGGTGCTGGCGCGCGAACTGGGCCAGGCGCTGGAAGCGCGGGTGGCCGACGTCGCCGGCCTGGTGCGCCACCGCCCCGCGAAGGTGGTGGCAGTGCAGCCGGACGTGGACGGTCCGCGCGTGCGCATCGAAGGCGAATCGGGTGTGCGCGAACTGCGCACCCGCCTGCTGGTGGCTGCCGACGGCACCCGTTCGCTGGCGCGCGCCGCCTTCGGCATCGGCGCCGACGAACACGATTATGGCCAGACGCTCGTGGTCTGCAGCCTGGCCACCGACCGCGCGCCCGACGGCACCGCCTACGAGCGTTTCACCGCGCAGGGCCCGGTGGCGCTGCTGCCGATGGCCGGCGGCCATTACGGCGCCATCTGCGGTGTCGCGCGCGCCGGGGCCGACGCCGTGCTGGCGATGCCCGACGCCGCCTACGCCGACTATTTCCAGCAGCGCTTCGGCTGGCGTGCCGGGCGCGTGCGCCGGGTCGGCGCGCGCAGCGCCTACCCGCTGCAACGCGTGGTGGCCGAGCGCCTGGTGGCGCCGCGCTTCGTGCTGATGGGCAACGCCGCGCAATCCATCCATCCGATCGGCGCGCAGGGTTTCAACCTGGGCTTGCGCGATGCGCTGACACTGGCCGAACGGCTGCGCGGCGACGATCCGGGCGCAGCGCCGGTGCTGGCCGATTACGCGGCGGCGCGCCGCGAGGACCGCGAGCGCACCCTGGCCTTCAGCGACGGCCTGGCGCGCGCCACCGCCAACGAGGGTTTCCCCATGCACGTGCTTCGTTCCTTCGGCCTGCTCGCGCTGGGCCAGTTGCCCGGCCTGTCCGCGCCGCTGGCGGCCGGCGCCATGGGCTTCCGCGGCCAGGTGCCGGCGCTGTCGCGGGGTCGCGCATGAGCCGTCGCCACGCCTACGACCTGGTGGTGGTCGGTGCCGGCGTGGTCGGCGCGGCCGCCGCGCTGGCCGCGGCGCGCGACGGCCTGCAGGTGGCCCTGGTCGAGGCGCACGCGCCGAAGGCCTGGCGGGCGGACGAGCCCGACCTGCGCGTCTACGCCTTCGCGCCCGACAACGCCGCGCTGCTCGCCGACCTGGGCGCGTGGGGCGCCGTGCGCGCGGCGCGTGCCTGGCCCTACCGCCGCATGTGCGTGTGGGACGCGGCCGGCGGCGGCGAGCTGTGTTTCGACGCCGACGCGCTGGGCCGCACCGAGCTGGGCCATATCGTCGAAAACGGCCTGCTGGTGGACCGGCTCTGGACCGCCTGCCTGCGCGAGGCCGGCATCACCCTGTTCTGCCCCGACAAGGTGGAGGCCATCGCCCAGGACGCGCAGCACGCCACGGTGACGCTGGCCGGCGGCCAGCACCTGCGTGCGAAGCTGGTGCTCGGCGCCGACGGCGCGGCCTCGAAGGTGCGCCAGCTCGCCGGCCTCGACGCCGACGGCCACGATTACGGCCAGCGCGGCCTGGTGGCCTTCGTCGAAACCGAACTGCCGCACCAGGACACCGCCTGGCAGCGCTTCCTGCCGACCGGCCCGCTGGCCTTCCTGCCCTTCGCCGACGGTCGCTGTTCCATCGTCTGGAGCCTGCCCGAAGCCGAAGCCTTGCGCCTGCTGGCCGCCGACGACGCCAGCTTCCTGCGCGACCTGACCCGCGCCTTCGACGCGCGCCTGGGCGAAGTGCGCTCGGTGTCGGCGCGCGCGGCGTTCCCGCTGCGCCGGCAGCTGGCGAAGGATTACGTGGCCGGCCGCATCGTGCTGGCCGGCGACGCCGCGCACGTGGTGCACCCGCTGGCGGGGCAGGGCGTGAACCTGGGCCTGCGCGACGTGTCGGCGCTGCGCGCCGAATGGCGGCGCGCCACCGCGCACGGCGCCGACATCGCCAGCCCGCACCGGCTGGCGCGCTGGGCGCGCGGCCGGCGCAGCGACAACACCGTGGCGGCGTATTCGTTCGAAGCCATCAACCGCGCCTTCAGCAACGACGCGCTGATTCCCACGTTGCTGCGCGGGCACGTGCTGGGACTGGCCGGGAAACTGCCGCCGGTGGCGCGCCTGCTGTGGAAGCGTGCGGCCGGCGCCTAGGCTTTCAGCCGGCCGCTGCAAGCGGCCAGGTGGCCAGCGTGTCGTAGGCGAAGCCGGCGCGCAGGTCGCTGCGCAGCAGGTGGAATTCGTGCACCTGCCAGCGTATTGGTGGCGACAGCGGCGTGTCGGGCCAGGGTGGTTTCGCGCCGCGTTGCACGGTGACGTGCGGCACGCGTTCGCGCGAGGCGCGCACAGGCACGGTTTCGGCGGCCAGTTCGCGTTCCAGCCCGTCCCACAGGGCATGCAGGCCGGGCGGCACGGCGCTGCAGCCGAGGAAAGCGGGCGCGGTGGCGATCGGGAAACCAGCGGCGCGGTCGAGCAGCAGTTCGAAGGCCGGCGCGTGCACACGCGCGGCCGCGCGGCAAGCCGCCGCGACGACGGCGGCGCAGTCGGCCGGGTATTCGCCCAGGAAGGGCAGGGTCAGGTGGTAGCGGTGCGGCGGGATGTGCCGGCCGCCGCCCGGCCCGGGTTCCAGGCGGAGGGTGGCGGCGGCGATGGCATCGCGCGTGGCCGTGTCGGGCCACAGCGCGAAAAACAGGCGGAAGCGCGCGGCGTCCGTGCCGGCCTCAGGCGGCCTCGGCCTGGCTCTTGCGCGGGCCGTGCAGCAGGGCGTGGCGGATGTGCTCGATCACCAGGTCCACTTCCTCGCTGGTGACGGCGAAGTGCGGGGTGAAGCGCAGCGAGTTGGCGCCGCCGTGGATCACGCCCAGGCCGCGCTCGCGCATGTATTCCTCGGTCGAACCGGTGCCGTAGCACTTGAAGTCGTCCGAGAGTTCGCAGGAGAACAGCAGGCCGGTGCCCTGGACCTTGGTGATCAGGCCGCCGAGCTCGCCCTTGAGCTTCTCGAGCCTGTCGATGAACTCGCGGCCGCGCTCGCGGATGTTGGCGCGCAGGGCCGGCGTGAGCTGGCCGAGCACGGTGGCGGCGATGTCGAGCGCGCGCGGGTTGGCGGTCATGGTGTTGCCGTAGGTGCCCTTGCGGTACAGGCCCTCGGCGCGGGCGTTCACCGCCAGCACGCTGAGCGGGTACTGGCCGCCGTTGAGCGCCTTGGAATAGGTTTCCATGTCCGGCGCTTCCAGGCCTTCGAAGCCCGGGTAGTCCACCACCGACAGCGTGCCGTGGGCGCGCAGGCCGGCCTGGATGGAGTCGACCAGCAGCAGGGTGCCGTGGGCCTGGGTGAGCTCGCGCGCGACGGCGTAGAACTCGGGCGGCACGGCGCGGCCCGGGTCGCCTTCGCCCATCACCGGCTCGAGGAACATGGCTTCGATGTACCAGCCGTTGGCGTCGGCGTCGGCGAAAACCTGCTTCAGGCCCTCGATCGAGTACGGCTCGACGGTGAGCAGCTGGTCGTTGTGGTGGCGGTAGCTGGCCAGGTGCTGCAGGTAGGTCTTGCGCGAGGAGTCGGAGTAAAGCGCCGGCAGCTCGGTGCGGCCATGGAAGGCGCCCTTCACCGCGACGCGCTTGACGCGCTTGCCGGCGTGGCGGCCGCCGGCGTCGGTGTGCAGCTTGGTGTTCACGTCGGCGATGCGGCCCGCCAGCGACACCGATTCCGAACCCGAGTTCAGGCACAGGAACTTGGTGTAGGGGCAACCGCCGCGGCTGTGGCCGATCTCGGCGCGCAGCGCGCGGGTGACGCGCAGCTGCGACAGGCTCGGGGTCATGATGTTGGCCATCACCTGCGGCTTGGCCATGGCGGCCAGCACGGCTTCCGGCGTATGGCCGAAGCCGAGCATGCCGTAGCCGCCCGAATCGTGCAGCACGGCGCCCTTGAGCGTGACCACCCAGGGACCGCGCGCGGCAAGCGCGACGTACGGGTTCACGTTGTCGCCGGCGTAGAAGTTCACGAAGCCCGACTGCACGGCGTCCATCTGCGCCTGCTCGTCGAGGTCGAGCAGGTCGGCGAACTCGCCGCGGATGGCGGTGTACTGTTCGGCGGCGGCCTGCGCGGCGGCGACCAGCTCGGGGAAGCGGGCGGCGAGGCGCGTGAGCGTGGCGTCGTCGAGGCCACGGGTACGGACGGTGCCGGCATGGCTGCGCAGCGGCTTGAGGATCTCGATCACGTTCATGCGGTTCTCCGGACCCAAAACAAAACGCGAGGAGGGCCCTCGCGCGTCTGGTGTTGCGTTGAAAATCAAAGACTTGTGGCCGATGTTACCACCCCGCCCTGGGCGGCGTAACCCCCGGGCGTTTGAATCGGGTGTGCCGGCCGGGCAGGGCGGCCCGGGCGCTGGCAGCGGTGGCAGCCGGTGGGGACGGCCGGGATAATGGCCGACCCCCGCCCGCCGTGCCCGCCTTGAAGAAGTCCGACTTCCATTTCGACCTGCCGACGGAGCTGATCGCCCAGGAACCCCTGGCCGAGCGCTCGGCCAGCCGCCTGCTGGTGGTGCCGCCCGACGCGCCGCCCTACGCCGACCGCCAGGTTCGCGACCTGCCCGAATACCTGCGCGCCGGCGACCTGCTGGTGTTCAACGACACCCGGGTGATCCCGGCGCGCCTGCACGGCACCAAGGACACCGGCGGCCGGGTCGAGATATTGCTCGAGCGCCTGGTCGGCGGCCACGAGGTGCTGGCCCAGGTGGGCGCCAGCAAGTCGCCCAAGCCCGGCGGCCGCATCACGCTCGACGAGGGCACGGCCATCGAGGTGCTTGGCCGCGAGGGCGAGTTCTACCGCCTGCGTTTCCTCACCGACGAGCCGCTGGAAAAGCTGCTGCTGCGCGCCGGCCGCATGCCGCTGCCGCCCTACATCCAGCGCGAGGCCGGCCAGGCCGACCTCGAGCGTTACCAGACCCTGTTCGCGCGCCACACCGGCGCCGTGGCCGCGCCCACCGCCGGGCTGCACTTCGACCAGCCGCTGCTGGCGGCGCTGGAAGCCAAGGGCGTGCAGTTCGGCCACGTCACGCTGCACGTGGGCGCCGGCACCTTCCAGCCGATGCGGGTTGATTCGATCCACGAGCACGTGATGCACAGCGAATGGCTGAACGTGGGCGCCGAACTGTGTCAGCAGGTGGCGCGCACCCGCGGCGCCGGCGGCCGCGTGATCGCCGTGGGAACCACGGTGGTGCGCGCGCTGGAAACCGCCGCGCGCGGCGGGGTTCAAAAGACTTAAGCCCGCGCCACCCACAAATAACAATTCACCCGCCCCACCAACCCCCCCCAACGCGCAACCCGCCCAATCTGGTGCCCCGTTTCCCCCCCCCGCGGCCCGTGGCGTTAATGGTTGCCCGGGGGCGGCCCCACCACGCCGACCGCGCCGACGATCTTGTCTT
>JAIBEO010000012.1 GCA_019459185.1 Rhizobium sp.
CGGCTGCACGTCCGGTGGGGGCGTTGGGGGGGGGGGTTGCCCGGGGTGTCCGGGTACACCCTGGGGCCCGGGCGCCGGGGGGGCGCCGCGCCGCCCGCCGCGGTGCTGGGCCACCTGGCCGTGGATATCGCCGTGCTGGCCTGGCAGCTGTACTGGAGCGGCGGGCCGGCGAATCCGTTCGTCTCGCTGTTCATCGTGCCGATCGCGCTGGCCACGTCGCTGCTGCCGGCGCGCGGCGTACTGGCGACGGCGGCGCTGGCGGTGCTGGCCTACAGCCTGCTGTGGCTGGGCCACCAGCCGCTGCCGCACGTGCATGGGGAATTCGACCTGCACCTGTTCGGCATGTGGCTCAACTTCCTGCTCACGGCCGCCGTGCTGGCTTTTTTCGGCACGCGAATCGCCGCCGAGCTGGCGCGGCAGCGCGCGGCGCTGGCGGCCGAACGCGAACGCGGCGCGCGCGACGAAGGCCTGATGGCCGTCGCCGCGCTCGCCGCGGGCGCGGCGCATGCGCTGAATACGCCCCTGGCGACACTGTCGGTGGTGCTGTCGGATCTGCGCGACGGCGTCGCCGGGCTCGACCGCGAGGCGCTGCAGGAGGACCTGGCCCTGATGGCCGCACAGGTGGACGCCTGCCGCAGCGCCGTGGGCCAGCTGGTGTCGGACGCACGCGCCGACGCCGGCAGCGTGCCGCCGTCGCGGCTCGACGCGCGCCTGGGCCAGGCGCTGGCGCGCTGGCAGCTGCTGCGTCCCGGTTTCGAGGCCCGGCTCGACGTGGCCGAAGACGTGGCCGCGCTGCCCGTCGCCGCCGACCGCGGCTTCGACTACCTGGTGCTGAACCTGCTCGACAACGCCGCCGACGCCTCGCGCTCGGCCGGCAGCGACCGCGTTGCGCTGCGCGTGCGGCGCCGCGGCGATGTCCTGGCACTGGCGTTCCTGGACCAGGGCCCGGGTCTCAGCGAAGCCCCGCCCGGCTTCCGCTCGGACAAACCCGGCGGCCTGGGCCTGGGCTTCGCGCTGGCGACGCGCGTGTGCGAACAGCTTGGCGGCGCGCTGGCGCCGGTGCCGGGCGGCGTCGAGGCCACGCTGTCGGTGGCGCGGCTGGGGCAGGACGTTTGAACCCGCGCGTGGACATCCTGGTGGTGGACGACGACGCCAGCTTCGCCAGGGTGCTGGCCCGTTCGCTGCAGCGCCGCGGCTTCGCGGCGCGCGCGGTCGGCGGCGTGGAGGAAGCGCTGGCGGCCTGCGAACAGGCGCCGCCCAGCCACGCGGTGCTCGACCTGATGCTGGGCGGCGGCGACGACGGCCTGCGCCTGATGCGCCGCCTGCGCGAACGCGTGCCGGGCCTGCGCGTGCTGCTGCTCACCGGCTACGCCAGCATCGCCACCGCCGTGGAGGCGATCAAGCAGGGCGCCGACGACTACCTGGCCAAACCGGCCGATGCCGCCGCGGTGCTGCGCGCGCTGGGCCTTACCGAAGCCGGGGCGCCGCCCCAGGAGCCCGAGGCGCCTCGGCCCATTCCCTGGAACCGCATCGAGTGGGAGCACATCCAGCGCGTGCTGGCCGAACACGGTGGCAACGTGGCGGCCACCGCCCGCGCCCTGGGCATGCACCGCCGCACCTTGCAGCGAAAGCTCGCCAAGCGGCCCTCGCCGGGCGGCGGCGAGCCGCCCTTATAGCGAATCGATCGGCAGCTTGAGGTAGCGCACGCCGTTCGATTCCGGCTCCGGCAGTTCGCCGGCGCGCATGTTCACCTGCACGGCCGGCAGGATCAGCACGGGCATGGACAGGGTGGCGTCGCGCTCGGTGCGCATCTTCACGAACGCGGCCTCGTCCACGCCGACGCGCACGTGGATGTTCTTGTGCTTCTGCTCGCCGATGGTCGTTTCGCAGCGCGGCTCGCGGCCGCCCGGGCCGTAGTCGTGGCAGACGAAGATGCGGGTTTCGTCGGGCAGCAGGTACAGGCGCTGGATGGAGTGGTAGAGCGTGGCCGCGTCGCCGCCCGGGAAGTCGCAGCGGGCGGTGCCGCCGTCGGGCATGAAAAGCGAATCGCCCACGAACAGCGCGTCGCCGATGAGGTAGGCGACGCTGTCGTTGGTGTGGCCCGGCACCGGGATCACGCGCGCCGAAATGTCGCCGACCGCGAAAATCTCGTCGTCGGCGAACAGGTGGTCGAACTGCGAACCGTCCACCGGGAAGTGGTCGCCGAGGTTGAAGATGGGCCGGAAGGTCTTCTGAACCTTGCGGATGCCCTGGCCGATCGACAGTCGAGCCTGCGGGAATTGCTGCTTGAGCCAGTGGCCGGAGCTGAGGTGGTCGGCGTGGGCGTGGGTCTCGAGGATCCAGTCCACCTGCAGGCCGGCGGCGCGCACGTCGGCCAGCAGCTTTTCCACGGTGGGCGTGCTGGTGCGGCCGGCCTTGGGGTCGAAGTCGAGCACCGGGTCGATGATGGCCGCGCGCCGGGTCTCCGGGTCGCTGACCACGTAGCTCCAGGTGCCGGATTCTTCGTGGTAGTAGGGCTGGACGAGGGGATGGCGCATGGCCTGGCTCCGTTGGGTACCCCGGGGAGTATATCCGTCCGCGTCGCCGGGGCGGCGTCAGCCGCCCGGGGCAAGCGCCTGGTTGAGCAGCGCCGCCAGCCGCGCGCCGGCGAGCTGCACGCGCGCCTCGGCCAGCGGGCGGTGCTGGTCGAGGTAGGCGTCGGTGATGCGGTGGCCGCGCGGGTAGAGCGATTCGGAGTGGATCAGCCGGCAGGACTCCAGGGTCCAGGCCTGCGGGCGGTTTTCAGCGCCGGTGGCGGCGTCGGCCGGCATCGGCAGCGCCAAGAGGCGTTCGGCGTAGGCGGCATTGTCCAGGCCGGCGCTTTGCAGCAGCCAGTAGTCCCAGGTGCCGTGCAGGTTGGTGCCCTGGCCCTCGGGCGCGCCCTTGCCGCGGTAGTTGAGCTGGTAGTCGTTGCCACCGCGGTCGTGCGGGTAGCCGGCGTGCATGGGCTGGTGCGCGTCGCCGACGAAGTGCACCACGAACTTCAGCGCCTCCAGGCGCTTGAGGCGCGGCTGGCTGCGGTCGGCCAGCACGGCGGCCTGGGCGTTGATGGCGCCGATGACGCATTCGCCGTCCGGGCAGTCGCGCGCCGGGGCGTAGTCGCAGTGTTTGCCGGGGATGTTGACGTAGTGCCAGCGCCGGCTGAGCTTGCCGAGTTCGTTTTCCTCGGCGCGGATCTCGTCGGCCCAGGTGGAGACACCGGCCAGGGTCGGCACGGCTTCGCCTTCGAGCAGGCTGCGGGCCTCGGCCAGCGCTTCGGGCGTGAGCTGGCGCTCGGCCAGTTCGCCCACCAGCTGGTGGCCCTGGCGGCTCCAGGCATGGGCGGAAGGGGTGGCCAGCGCGAGCGCCAGCGCGGAAACAAGCAGGGTTCGGTTCATGGCCGCGGACTTTACGCCAGCGGCCATGAACTTCGCCATCACGGCTTTCAGAACGACCAGACGAAGGCCGCGCCGTACACCATCGGGTCGATGTTGACGGTGCCGACGCCGGCGCCGTTCACCTTCACGTCGGTGTCGATGTCGATGTAGCGGGCGTCGACGCGGATCCACTTGTTGTCGGCGATCGCGAAATCGAGGCCGGCGTGGGCGGCCAGGCCCCAGGAGCTGTCGAGCTCGAGGTCGGTACCGGCGATCGGGCCGGTGGTCTTCTCGTCGAAGAACACGGTGTAGTTCAGGCCGGCGCCGACGAACGGGGTGACCTTGGAGTCGTTGCGGAAGTGGTACTGCAGGGTCACGGTCGGCGGCAGGTGCTTGGTGGAGCCGGCCTTGGCACCGTTGAGGCGGATGTCGTGCTCGAACGGCAGGGCGGCCAGGATTTCCAGGCCCAGGTTCGGGCTGAAGAAGTACTCGGCGGTGATGGTCGGCTTCCAGTCGTTGCCCACGTCGGCGTCCAAGGCGCCGCCGGCGAGGCTGCCGTTGCCGGACTTCGGGGCCACCACGTGGGCGCCGACCGAGAAAGTCCAGTCACCGGCCTCCTGGGCCAGGGCGGGGGTGGCGAAGGCGAGGGCCGCGGCGGCGGCGAGCGGGGCAAGCAGGGTGGTACGCATGTTGGAACTCCGTTGTCAGGGTCGGGAAACTGGGCACAGTCTCCCCCCGGCCCGCGGGCCCGGCCTTGAGAATGGTCAAATCGGCCACCGGCTGGGACCGGGGGCCCGGGGTTGCTAAAATGCGGGGTTTCTACCCACCCGCAATCCGGCCAGGGCCGGTCCAGGAGCAGTCATGTCCATCAAGGTCGCCATCAACGGCTACGGCCGCATCGGTCGCAACATCCTCCGCGCCCTGTACGAGTCCAACCGTACCCACGAGATCCAGGTGGTGGCCATCAACGACCTGGGTGACGCCGAGACCAACGCCCACCTCACCCAGTACGACACTGCCCACGGCAAGTTCCCGGGCACCGTGTCGGTGGACGGCGGCGACCTGATCGTCAACGGCGACCGCATCAAGGTCTGCGCCGAGCGCGACCCGGCCAAGCTGCCCTGGGGCGCGCTGGGCGTGGACGTGGTGCTCGAGTGCACCGGCCTTTTCACTTCCAAGGCCAAGGCCTCGGCGCACCTCGCCGCGGGCGCGAAGAAGGTCATCATCTCGGCCCCGGGCGACAAGGACGTGGACAACACCGTCGTCTTCGGCGTGAACCACGGCGTGCTGCGCGGCAGCGACACCGTCATCTCGAACGCGTCCTGCACCACCAACTGCCTGGCGCCGCTGGCCAAGGTGCTGCACGAGAAGATCGGCATCGTGCACGGCCTGATGACCACCATCCACGCCTACACCAACGACCAGGTGCTCACCGACGTCTTCCACAAGGACCTGCGCCGCGCCCGTTCGGCCACCATGTCGCAGATCCCGACCAAGACCGGCGCCGCCGCCGCCGTGGGCCTGGTGCTGCCCGAGCTCAACGGCAAGCTCACCGGCTTCTCGATGCGCGTGCCCACCATCAACGTTTCCGTCGTCGACCTGTCCTTCGTGGCCGCGCGCGAAACCACCAAGGCCGAGATCGACTCGGTGGTGAAGGCCGCTTCCGAGGGCGCGCTCAAGGGCATCCTGGGCTTCAACGACAAGCCGCTGGTGTCGATCGATTTCAACCACGACCCGCACAGCTCGGTCTACGACTCCACCCTAACCCAGGTCATGGGCGGCACGCTGGTGAAGGTCTGCTCGTGGTACGACAACGAGTGGGGCTTCTCGAACCGCATGCTCGATACCACCCTGGCGCTCATGGCCGCCAAGTAATCCGCTGGTGCCGTAGCCGCCCCCCTGTAGGAGCGGCTTCAGCCGCGACAAAAAGCCCCGGCAATGCCGGGGCGTTTCCGTCTCAGGTCGCCTCCGCGTCCAACCCCGCCCCCGCCGCCGACCGCCGCAGCCTGTCGTGGATGGCCACCCAGTCGCCGAACTCCGGCGGCCGCTCCGCCACCAGCAGGTTGGCGCCGCGGCCGTCCAGCGTTCGCAGCGCGGCGTACAGCTCGTGCGCATACCCGGCGGGCGAGGCCGGCAGCGCCAGGCCGTCCACGCCGTCCGGCAGTTCGCCCAGCACCAGCGCCTGCACGCGCTTGCCGAGCGCCTGCTGCTCGGCCACCTCGGCCACCAGCGCGGCGCGCGGCAGCAGCAGCAGCGGCGTGCGTGGCGCGTAGTGCGCGTCGAGCGTGCCTGAAGCGCGCGGGCTGTCGCCGGCCACGCCCATCTGCACCGGGCCGATGAGCGCCTCGATGCGTTCGCGCGGCAGCATGCCCGGGCGCAGGATGCGCGGGCTCGTGCCGGACAAATCCAGGATCGTGCTTTCGATGCCCACCGCGCACTCGCCACCGTCCAGCACCACCGGCACCGCCTCGCCGAACTCGGCGCGCACGTGCGCGGCGCTGGTGGGGCTGACGTGGCCGAAGCGGTTGGCCGAGGGCGCCGCCAGGCCGCCGCCGAAGGCGCGCAGCAGTTCCAGCGCCAGCGGGTGGTCGGGGCAGCGCAGGCCCACGGTGGGCTGGCCGCCGGTCACTTCGTCGGGCACATGCGCCTGCTTGCGCAGGATCAGCGTGAGCGGGCCGGGCCAGCAGGCGGCGGCCAGCGTGCGCGCCGCGGGCGGGATGTCGCGCGCCCAGGCGTCCAGCGCTTCCGCGCCCGCCACGTGCACGATCAGCGGGTGGTCGGCCGGCCGGCCCTTGAGCGCGAAGATGCGGCGCACCGCGGCGGCGTTGGACGCGTCGGCCGCCAGCCCGTACACGGTTTCGGTGGGCAGGCCGATGGCTTCGCCGCGGCGCAGCGCGGCCAGGGCTTCTTCCAGGTCCGTGCGCGCGTTCATGCCGCGTAATCCTCGCGCAGCAGGCCGTACAGGAAGGAATCGCAGACCTCGCCGTCCACCCGCCAGCGGTTGCGCAGCAGGCCCTCGCGGCGGAAGCCGAGTTTCTCCAGCAGGCGCCAGGAGGCTTCGTTGCGCGGGTCCACGTCGGCCTCGATGCGTTCCAGGCCCAGCGGTCCGAAGGCGTGCTCCAGCACGGTGCGCAAGGCCTCGGTGGCCAGGCCCTGGCCCTGGCGGGCCGGCAGCAGCGAATAGCCGATCTCGGCGCGCTTGTGCGGGCCGCTGAGCGAAAACAGGGTGGTGGTGCCGATCAGCCGGTCGCATTCGCGCTCGGCCAGGGCCCAGGCGTAGACGGCGGGCGTTTCCAGGGCCATGCGCGCGGCGAGGTAGTCGCTGGCCTGCTCGCGCCGGGTCCAGGCCGGGAAGCTCCAGTAGCGGGTCACCACCGGGTCGCTGTAGAGGGCGTAGATGGCCCGGGCGTCGTCCTGGCGGTAGGGGCGCAGGCGCAGGCGCGGGCTTTCCAGCGTGGGCAGCGGGGGCGTGGACATGCCGGCATTCTCCCATGCGGCCGCGGCGTTTGCCGCCGCCGGCCCGGGCGGGGGAAAATGCCGCTTTCCCGCTCCGGAGCTGCCCCCATGTCCATCCTCCGCATGGCCGACCTCGACCTGGCCGGCAAGCGCGTGCTGATCCGCGAAGACCTCAACGTGCCGGTCAAGGACGGGCACATCACCTCCGGACAGCGCATCACCGCGGCCCTGCCGACCATGAAGCTGGCGCTGGAGAAGGGCGCGGCGGTGATGGTCACTTCGCACCTGGGCCGCCCGAAGGAAGGCACCTGGACCGCCGAGGATTCGCTGGCACCGGTGGCCGCGCGCCTGTCCGAGCTGTTGGGCCGCGACGTGCCGCTGGTGAAGGACTGGGTCGACGGCGTGCAGGTGCAGCCCGGTCAGTTGGTGCTGCTGGAAAACTGCCGCATGAACGTCGGCGAGAAGGCCGATGACGAAACCCTGGCGCGCAAGTACGCCGCGCTCTGCGACGTGTTCGTCATGGACGCCTTCGGCACCGCGCACCGCGCCCAGGCTTCCACCCACGGCGCCATCCGCTTTGCCAAGGTCGCCTGCGGCGGCCCGCTGCTGATGGCCGAGCTCGACGCCCTGGCCAAGGCCCTGCTGGCGCCGGCGCGGCCGCTGGTGGCCATCGTCGCGGGCAGCAAGGTGAGCACCAAGCTCGAGCTGCTGTCGAACCTGGTGTCGAAGGTGGACCAGCTGATCGTCGGCGGCGGCATCGCCAACACCTTCATCGCCGCCATGGGCCACCCGGTGGGCAAGTCGCTGTGCGAAAACGACCTGCTCGAGACCGCGCGCCAGATCATGGCGGACGCAAAGGCCCGCGGCGCCGACATCCCGGTGCCCACCGACGTGGTGGTGGCCCCGGCCTTCGCCGCCGACGCCCCGGCCACGGTGAAGAAGGTCAGCGAAGTCGGCCCCGACGACATGATCCTCGACATCGGCCCGGACACCGCCGCGCGCTACGCCGCCATGATCCATGGCGCCGGCAGCGTGATCTGGAACGGCCCGGTCGGCGTGTTCGAATTCGACGCCTTCGGCAAGGGCACCGAAACCCTGGCGCGCGCCATCGCCGCCTCCGACGCCTTCTCCATCGCCGGCGGTGGCGACACCCTGGCGGCGGTGGACAAGTACGGCGTCGAAGCCGGCATCAGCTACATCAGCACCGGCGGCGGCGCCTTCCTCGAGTTCTGCGAGGGCAAGGAACTGCCGGCGGTCACCGCCCTGAAGGCGCGCGCGGCCTGACGTGGCGACCCTGTTCTTCGACCTCGACGGCACCCTGATCGACTCCGCTGTCGGCATCACCCGCTGCGTCGCCCACGCCTTCGAGCGCCTGGGCGAACCGGTGCCGGCCGAACACGAACTGCGCCGCTGGATCGGCCCGCCGCTGCGCGACAGCTTCGGGCCTCTGCTGGGCGACGCCGGCCGCACCGAGCGCGCGGTGGAGTTCTACCGCGAACGCTTCGACACGCACGGCTGGCTCGAGCACGAGGTTTACGCCGGCATCGGTGAAGTGGTGGCGGAGCTGGCTTCGGCCGGGCACCGCCTGGCCGTGGTCACGGCGAAAAACGAACCGCACGCGCGCCGCATCATCGGCCACCTGCCGTTCGGCCACCATTTCGAGGACGTGGTGGGCGCCACGCCCTGCGGCCGCCTGAGCCACAAGCCCGAGCTCATCGGCGAGGCACTGTCGCGGTTGGGCCTGGGCCCGGAAGCTTGCTGGATGATCGGCGACCGCCACATGGACATCCACGGCGCCCGTCACCACGGCATGCCCTCGGTAGGCGTGCTCTGGGGTTTCGGCGGCGAGGCCGAACTGCGCGAAGCCGGCGCAACCCGCCTGGCTACGGCGCCCGGCGAACTGGCGGGTTTGTTCGACCGCTGAAAAGTCCGGCGCTGCGCATCGGCGCCGCCATGGCCGCGTGCTAGCGTAGTCGCATCCCACCATCGTTTCCTGCCATGACCCAGTCCCAGCGCCGCACCAAGATCCTCGCCACCCTCGGCCCCGCCACCGACGCCCCGGGCGTGCTCGAAGATCTGGTGCGCGCCGGCGTCAACGTGGTGCGCCTGAACTTCTCCCACGGCAGCCCGGAACACCACGCCGCGCGCGTGGCCGCGGTGCGCGCGGCGGCGGCGAAGCTGGGCCGCGAGGTCGGCATCCTGGCCGACCTGCAGGGCCCGAAGATCCGCATCGAGAAGTTCGAGGAAGGCAAGGTGCTGCTCTCCGCCGGCCAGGAGTTCACCCTGGTCTGCCGCGCCGACGCGCCCGACGGCGACGCACGCCAGGTGGGCGTGAGCTACCTGGGCCTGGTCAACGACGTGCACGCCGGCGACACCCTGCTGCTCGACGACGGCCTGATGGCGGTGGAAGTGCTGGCCATCGAAGGCGCGAACATCCGCACCCGCGTGCTCACCGACGGCGTGCTGTCGAACCGCAAGGGCCTCAACCGCCTCGGCGGCGGCCTGTCGCTGGGCGCGCTCACCGAGCAGGACAAGCAGCACATCCGCATCGCCGCCGGCCTGGGCGTGGACTTCATCGCGGTATCGTTCTGCCGCTCGGCGGCCGACATGGAAGAAGCCCGCGCGCTGGCCCGCGCCGCGGGTTCCGACGCCTTCATGGTGGCCAAGATCGAACGCGCGGAAGCGATCGAGAACCTGGTGGAAATCACCCAGGCCTCGGACGTGGTGATGGTGGCGCGCGGCGACCTGGGCGTGGAGATCGGCGACGCCGAGCTGCCGGGCCTGCAGAAGAAGATCATCCGCACGGCGCTGGAACTCAATCGCACGGTGATCACGGCCACGCAGATGCTGCAGTCGATGGTGGACAACCCCATCCCGACGCGCGCCGAAGTGCTGGACGTGGCCAACTCGGTCATCGACGGCACCGACGCGGTGATGCTGTCGGCGGAAACGGCCTCGGGCAGCTACCCGGTGAAGGCGGTGGAGGCGATGGTGCGCATCTGCCTGGGCGCCGAGCGCCAGTTCGACCACGACACCGACTTCGAAAAGGCGCCGCGCAACCTCGAGCGCGCCGACCAGGCCATCGCCATGGCCAGCATGTTCCTGACCGAACACATCCAGGTGCGCGCCATCATCGCGCTCACCGAATCGGGCGGCACGGCGCGCTACCTGTCGCGCTTCCGCTCGGCGGTACCGATCTACGGCCTGTCCCGCCACGACGGCGCCCGCCGGCGCATGGCCCTGGTGCGCGACGTGTTCCCGGTGAACTACGACAGCGCCGGCCAGGCCACCCGCGAAGCCGCCCGCGGCGCCACCCGCCACCTGTTCGACCTGGGCCTGCTGGCCGAAGGCGACCGCGTCATCATCACCAGCGGCGACCACATGGAGTTGCACGGCGCCACCAACACCCTGCGCCTGCTGCAGGTGGGCCCCGGCGGCAAGGCCGAAGGCCTCGGCGAACTCTGACCGGCCCACGATCTCTGTAGGAGGGCCTTCAGGCCCGACCGCTTTTGCATTCTGGCGCCGGGATCGCTCCCGGCGACGGGCCGCCGCGCACGACGACCCTCCAGCTTTTTTCGGCCGGTTGATCGGGTCCCGACCGGCTGCCGCGTGCCCCCAGAGCATGGCGTCGGGCCCCAGAGGGCTGAAAAATTCTCGGCTCGCGAGCCTTTGGGATCGACACTCCGGCCCAAGCATCCCGAAGGGAACCTGCTTGCGGCGGCCCCTTGCCGAACCCTGTCCCGGGACAGGGTTTCAGCCGGCCAGAAGGTCCGGATGGGCTATAATAGAACGCTACCCAGCCACAACCCCCGGGATCCCGCCATGAGCATCGACCAACTCGCCGAAACTGCCCAGGCCATGGTGGCCGCCGGCAAGGGCATCATCGCCATCGATGAGTCCAACGCGACCATCAAGAAGCGCTTCGACGGCGTCGGCATCGAGTGCACGGAAGAGAACCGCCGCGCCTACCGCGAGATGCTGCTCACCACCCCGAAGCTCGGCGACTACATCTCCGGCGCCATCCTGTACGACGAGACCCTGCGCCAGTCCACCAAGGCCGGCGTGCCCTTCACCAAGGTCATGATGGACAACGGCATCCTGCCGGGCATCAAGGTCGACAAGGGCGCCATGCCGCTGGCCGGCTTCCCGGGCGAGCTGGTCACCGAGGGCCTCGACGGCCTGCGCGATCGCCTGAAGGAATACGCCAAGCTGGGCGCGAAGTTCGCCAAGTGGCGCGCCGTCATCACCATCGGCGAAGACATGCCCTCGGGCACCTGCATCGAAGCCAACTGCCACGCGCTGGCCCGCTACGCCGCGCTGTGCCAGGAAGCCGGCATCGTGCCGATGGTCGAGCCCGAGGTGCTGATGGACGGCAGCCACGACATCGACACCTGCTACGAGATCACCGAAGTCACCCTGCGCTCGCTGTTCGGCTCGCTGTACGAGCACAACATCATGCTCGAGGGCACCATCCTCAAGGCCAGCATGGTCGTGTCGGGCAAGGACTGCGCCGAGCAGGCCGGCATCGAGGAAGTGGCCGAAATGACCCTGCGCTGCCTGAGGTCGTCGGTGCCGGCCTCCCTGCCGGGCATCGTGTTCCTGTCGGGCGGCCAGAGCGACGAGGACGCCACCGCGCACCTCAACGCCATGAACCAGATGGGCCCGAACCCGTGGCCGCTGAGCTTCAGCTACGGCCGCGCCATGCAGTCGGCCGCGCTCAAGATCTGGTCCAAGGACCTGGTGGGCAACGTCGCCGTCGCGCAGCAGACCGTCTACGCCCGCGCCCGCGACAACGGCCTGGCCGCGCTGGGCAAGTGGAAGAAGGCGTAATCGCCGGGGCGCCCCGCGCCAACGCAGCATCGGAACGCCGGCCTCGCGCCGGCGTTTCCTTTTCCGGGCCTAGGTTTTCGCCGGCGCCTGCAGCCAGCGGTGCTCGACCGCGTGCAGGGCCGCGTCGGCGGTGGTCTTGAGGCCGGTGAAGAACACCAGCGCCCAGGCCGAATCGCCGCTGGCCGCGCCCAGCAGGATCGCCAGGTGCATCGGCACCACCCGCACGTAGGGCAGGAACATCAGCGCGCCCAGGTTGCGCCGGCTGCGGGTGTCGGCCTCGAGGTTGAGCTCGTGCGAGCGCCGGTGGCCCAGCCAGAAGGCCACCGTGGTGCCGACCACCAGCGCCATGTCCAGCGGCGTCAGCCGGTCGCCTTCGGCCATCAGGAACACCAGGTAGCCCAGGTGGAAGAAGCCGTAGTGCACCAGGAAGAAGTTGGCGGTGCTGCGCAGCGTTTCAGGCGTGGCCTCGGCCTGGCGGCCGTTGATCCTGAAACCCTCGACGCTGAAGTCCTTCAACGCCAGCATGCGCCGGCGGGCGTACCAGCCAATGACCAGGCTCTGCAGCCAGAACGGCCAGGCCAGCAGGGCCACGCTCCAGCCCTGCCACAGGGCCAGTGCCAGGGTCAGCGCGTTCGCGCCCAGGATGCCGGCCAGGCCGGTGCCGTCGTCCCTGCTGATCGTCTTCATGCCCTGTCCCCCCGTCGCGACATCCCCTGCACACACGCATGACGCCCGGCGCATACAATCGTGAACCGGCTCGCGCCGGCCGTGTCCCGGCGAACTTTCGCCGATCCGCCCGGTCCCTGTCAGGCCACCCCGCCCGCGCGGCGCCGCCACCCCTTGAAGGAATGCCCCCGAGATGACGTCCGGCCGTCGAATCCTGCCCCCGCTCCTGTTCGCCCTGCTGCTGTCCGCCTGCGGCGACGAACCGGCCGCCGGGAAAGCGCCGCCGCCGGCCACCGTCACCACCGCCGTGGTCGCCAGCCGGCCCTGGAGCGACACGCTCGAGGCCCTGGGCACCGCGCGCGCCAACGAATCGGTGCTGGTCACGGCCAAGGTCACCGAAACCGTGGTGCGGGTGAACTTCGAGGACGGCGACCTGGTCGAGGCCGGCGCGGTGCTGGTGGACCTTTCCGGCCGGGCTGAACTGGCCGGGCTGGAAGAAGCCGCCGCGGCCTATCGCGAGGCCCAGACCCAGTACCAGCGCCAGCAGCAGCTGGCCGCCCGCAAGCTCATTCCGGCCGGCCAGCTCGACGCCCAGCGCGCCACCATGGAGTCCACCCGCGCCCGCCTCGACGCCACCCGCGCCCGCCTGTCGGACCGCGTGATCACCGCGCCCTTCGCCGGCGTGCTGGGTTTCCGCCAGGTCAGTCCCGGCACGCTGGTCACGCCCGGTACCACCATCGCCAGCCTCGACGACGTGTCGGTGATCAAACTCGACTTCAGCGTGCCCGAGGCCTTCCTGTCGGTGCTGGCGCCCGGCCAGACCATCACCGCGCACAGCGCCGCCTACCCGGGCGAGGAATTCAGCGGCGAAGTCGCCACCATCGATTCGCGCGTGGACCCGGTCACCCGTGCCGTGACCGTGCGTGCCATGCTGCCCAACCCGGAGCGCAAGCTGCGCCCCGGCATGCTGCTCACCGTGCGGGTGTTCCAGCCCGAGCGCCAGGCGCTGGTGGTGCCCGAGATCTCGGTCATCCAGGTCGCGCGCCAGGCGCACGTTTTCCGGGTGAAGGACGACGGCACGGTGGAGCAGGTGGACGTGCGCCTGGGCCAGCGCCGCCGCGGCGAGGTGGAAGTGCTCGAGGGCCTGGCGGCCGGCGACCGCGTCGTGGTGGACGGCACCGTCAAGCTGCGCCCCGGCCAGAAGGTGGCGGAAGCGCCGCCCGCCGCCGAAGCGCCCGAGCCTGCCGCCGGCAACGCCGGCTGATCCCGGAGGCCGCCCATGGTCCTTTCCGACATTTCAATCAAGCGCCCGGTCCTGGCGACCGTGATGAGCCTGCTGCTGGTGGTGCTTGGCCTGATCGCCTTCACCCGGCTCACCCTGCGCGAGCTGCCCAACATCGACCCGCCCATCGTCTCGGTACAGGTGGCCTATCCCGGCGCTTCGGCGGCGGTGGTGGAAACGCGCATCACCCAGATCCTCGAGGACGCCGTGGCCGGCATCGAGGGCATCGAAACGGTGGAATCGCGCAGCCGCAACGGCGAGGCCAGCGTCACCATCGAGTTTTCGCTCTCGCGCGACATCGAGGCCGCCGCCAACGACGTGCGCGACGCCATCAGCCGCGTCGGCGACCGCATGCCGGATGAGGCCTATGCCCCCGAGATCGAGAAGGTCGAGGCCGACGCCGAGGTCATCCTCTGGCTGAACATGAACTCCGAGCGGCTCGACACCCTCGAGCTCAGCGACTACGCCGAGCGCTACGTGGTGGACCGCCTGTCGAGCATCGACGGCGTGGCCCAGGTGCGCGTGGGCGGCCAGCAGCGTTATTCGATGCGCGTCTGGCTCGACCGCGAGGCCCTGGCCGCGCGCGGGCTGACGGTGAACGACGTCGAGAATGCGCTGCGTCGCGAGAACGTCGAGCTGCCGGCCGGCAGCATCGAATCGCAGGACCGCGACTTCACCCTGCGCGTGATGCGCGGCTACCAGGAGCCGGGTGACTTCGCCCAGCTCACCCTGGCAAAGGGCGAGGACGGCTACCTGGTGCGCCTGGGCGACGTGGCGCGGGTGGAGCGTGGCTCATCCGAGCGCCGCGCCTATTTCCGCGGCAACGGCCAGCCCAACATCGGCCTGGGCATCATCAAGACGTCCACCGCGAACAGCCTGGACGTGGCGCGCTCGGTGAAGGCGGCGCTGCCGGCCATCCAGGCCACGCTGCCCGAGGGCACCAACATCTTCGTGGCCTTCGACAGCACCATCTTCATCGACGCCGCCGTGGACCGCGTTTACTGGACGCTGGCCGAGGCCGTGCTGCTGGTGCTGGTGGTGATCTACCTGTTCCTGGGCAGCGCGCGCGCGGCGCTCATCCCGGCGGTGACGGTGCCGGTGTGCCTGGTCACCGCCTTCATCGCCCTGTGGGCCTTCGGCTTCACCATCAACCTGCTCACCCTGCTGGCCCTGGTGCTCTGCATCGGCCTGGTGGTGGACGACGCCATCGTGGTGCTGGAAAACGTGCAGCGCCGCGCCGACCTGGGCGAACCGCCGCTGGTGGCGGCGCGCCGCGGCACCCAGCAGGTGGCCTTCGCGGTGGTCGCCACCACGGCGGTGCTGGCGGCGGTGTTCCTGCCGATCGGCTTCATGGAAGGCAACACCGGGCGGCTGTTCCGCGAACTCTCGGTGGCGCTGGCCGGCGCGGTGATCATCTCGGCCTTCGTGGCGCTGACGCTGACGCCGATGATGTGCTCGCTGCTGGTGCGCCCGCACGAGGCGCCCACCGGCTTCAATGCCTGGGTGCAGGGGCACCTCGATTCGCTGGGGCGCGCCTACCGTGGCGCCGTGGCGCGCACCGTGGGCCGGCCGATGCTGTTCGGCCTGCTGCTGCTCGGCACGCTGGGCGCGTCCTTCTTCCTGCTGCAGCGCATCCCCGCCGAGCTGGCGCCGCCGGAAGACCGCGGCGCGTTCTTCGTGAGCGTGTCCGGCCCCGAGGGTGCGGGCTACGACTACACCGTGCAGCAGATGCACCAGGTGGAGCAGAAGCTGTTCAAGTACCTCGGCGAAGGCCAGGCCATCGACCGCGCCAATACCCGCGTGCCCGGCGGTTTCGGCCCGGGCGGCGACATGCACACGGGCCAGGCCATCGTGCTGCTCAAGCCCTGGAACGAGCGCCGGGAGAGCACGGCCGAACTGGTGGAGAAGGTGCGTGCTGACCTGGCGGCGCTGCCGGGCGTGGTGGCGAGGCCGCAGGTGCGCACCGGCCTGGTGCGCAGCGGTGGCCAGCCGCTGCAGGTGGTGCTGGGCGGCCCCGACTACCAGGAGCTGGCGGAGTGGCGCGACCGCATGCTGGCGCGCATGGAGGAGAACCCGGGCCTGTTCGCAGCCGATTCCGACTACAAGGAAACGCGCCCGCAGCTGCGCGTGGAGATCGACCGCAACCGCGCCGCCGACCTGGGCGTGCCGGTGCAGGAAATCGGCCGCACGCTCGAAACCATGATGGGCTCGCGCCGTGTCACCACCTACGTCGAGGACGGCGAGGAATACGACGTCATCCTGCAGGCGCGGCAGGAAGACCGCGGCTCGCCGACCGACCTCAACAACCTCTACGTGCGCTCCACCACCACCCGCGAACTGGTGCCGCTGTCGAACCTGGTGACGCTGGCCGAGCTCGCCGAACCCGGCCAGTACAACCGCTTCAACCGCCTGCGCGCGATCACCATTTCGGCGGCGCTGGCGCCCGGCTACACGCTGGGCGAGGCGCTGGAGTGGGTGCGCAAGGCCGCCGACGAGGAGCTGCCCGACCGAGCCCAGCTCGACTACAAGGGTGAGTCGCGCGAGTACCAGCGCGCCGGCGGCGCGGTGCTGTTCACCTTCGCCATGGCGTTGCTGGTGGTGTACCTGGTGCTGGCGGCGCAATTCGAGAGTTTCCTGCACCCGCTGGTGATCATGCTGACGGTGCCGCTGGCGGTGCTGGGCGCGCTGATTGGCCTGTGGCTGTTCGGCAGCTCGCTCAACCTGTTCAGCCAGATCGGCATCGTCATGCTGGTGGGCCTGGCGGCCAAGAACGGCATCCTGATCGTCGAGTTCGCCAACCAGCTGCGCGACGAGGGCATGGCCATCCGCGACGCCATCCTGGAATCGGCGTCGGTGCGCATGCGCCCGATCCTGATGACCTCCATCGCGACCATCATGGGTGCCGTGCCGCTGGTGCTGGCCGGTGGCCCGGGTTCGGCCAGCCGCGCCACCATCGGCATCGTCATCATCTCGGGCGTGGCCTTCTCGACCCTGCTGTCGCTGTTCGTGGTGCCGGCCTTCTACGCCCTGCTGGCGCCCTACACGCGTTCGCCGGACGCGGTGGCGCGCAAGCTCGAGCAGCTCGAGCGCGACACCCCGGCCGTCGGCGGCCACGCCTGAACCGCGGCGGGCGGCCCGGGACCCCGGGCCGTCCGCGAGACATGGCACATGAACGAAAAACCCCCAACGCGCGGCGCCCGTCCCAAACCCGGCCCGCCCGCCCCCCCCCCCCCCAACCGCGAACCCCCCCCCGCACCCCACGCCCCCCCCCCCCCC
>JAIBEO010000013.1 GCA_019459185.1 Rhizobium sp.
TGCGGGGGTCGGCGGGGCGCTGGGGGGGGGTTCTCTACCTCTGCGGGTGGGGGTCCTTATCCCCACCCGGGGCGCCGCGCGCCCCCGGGGCGGGGCCTCGTCGTTTCCGACGTCATGTCCTTCTCCTCCAGCTTCCGCGCCGTGCTCAGCCCCTGCATCGGCGTCTGTTCGCTCGACCCGTCAGGCTTCTGCGAAGGCTGCCACCGCAGCGTCGCCGAGATCGCCCGCTGGTCGCAGATGAACGACGACGAGCGCCTGCACGTGATGGAAGTGGAGCTGCCGCGCCGCGAGGCGCTCCGCGTGTGAGCCCCGCGTTCGACCCGTTCGAACGGCTTCCCCGCGCACTGCATCCGCTGGCCCGTCCCCCCGAGGGGCCTGGCTGGAACCACGCCGAACTCAAGGACCTGCTGCCGCCCGGGCAGCCGCTGCGCCCGGCCGCCGTGCTGGTCGCGCTGGTGGAACGCGCCGGTGGCCCCCAGGTCCTGCTGACCCGCCGCACCGAAGCGCTGCGCCACCATGCCGGCCAGATCGCCTTTCCCGGCGGCCGCATCGAGGCCGATGACGCCGACCCGGTCGCCGCCGCCCTGCGCGAGGCGCGGGAGGAAGTGGGCCTGGGCGCCGCGCTCTCCTCGCCGCTCGGCTACCTGGATCCCTTCGTCACCATCACCGGCTTCCACGTGTTCCCCGTGGTGGCGTCGGTGGCGGGCGGTTTCGTGCCCATGCCCGACCCCGGCGAAGTGGCCGAGGCTTTCGAGGTGCCGCTGGGCTTCCTGCTCGACCCCGGCAACGTGCACACGCTGGAAGTCGACTTCCAGGGCCGCCGCCGGCACGTGCTGGAATTTCGCTACGGCGGCCACCGCATCTGGGGCGCCACCGCCGCCATGCTGGTGAACTTCCGCCACCGACTGGAGCAGGTGCCATGAACTGGACGACCCTCGTTTCCCCGGAAGCCCTGGCCGTGGCGCTGGGCCAGCCCGGCCTGGTGCTGGTGGACTGCCGCCACGCGCTGGCCGACGCCGATGCCGGTGAACGCGCCTACGCAGCGTCGCACCTGCCGGGGGCCGGCTTCGCCCACCTCGACCGCGACCTGTCCGACCTGCACGGGCCCGCCTCGCTGGGCCGGCACCCGTTGCCGGACGCAGCGGCGTTCCAGGCGCTTCTGGGCCGCCTGGGCATTACCCCGGAGGTGCAGGTGGTGGTCTATGACGCCGCCGACGGTGCGCTCGCGGCCGCGCGCCTGTGGTGGCTGTTGGCGTTGTCCGGCCACCCGCGGGTGGCTGTGCTCGACGGTGGCGTGGCGGCTTGGCAGGCGCTGGGTTTGCCGATGGATGCCTCGACGGCGCCCGCCGCCGTGGCGCCTTATCCATGGCGCTTCGATGCGGCGCAGGTCGTGGGCACCGACGAGGTGCTGGCCCGCTTGGGCGAACCCTCGGGCTGGCTGCTTGACGCGCGTGCGCCGGAGCGCTTCCGTGGTGAGGTCGAGCCGCTCGATCCCGTGGCTGGCCACATCCCCGGGGCGCTCAACCGCCCCTACGCCGCCAATGTCGAGGGCGGCCGGATGCTGCCGCCCGAAGTGCTGAAAGGGCAGTTCGAAACCCTGCTGCGCGGCCGTCGCCCGCAGGACGTGGTGCTGAGCTGCGGCTCGGGCGTGACGGCCTGCCACAATCTGCTGGCCATGGCCCACGCCGGGCTGCCGGGGGCGCGCATCTACGCGCCTTCGTGGAGCGGGTGGGTCAGCGACCGCTCGCGCCCGGTCGCCACCGGCGCCTGATCACAGCCGCAGCGTTTCGCGCTCGGCTTCGACCGGCAGGATTTCGACGCGCGTCAGTTCGATGCCGTCCACCGTCATGCGCCAGCGGCCGCCAGCGAGATGTGGTGGCACCTGCACCTCGAAATTTGCGCTCAGCGGGCCCAGGCCGATGCGGAAGCCGGACGCGCTGAACCCGTGCACCGGGCCTTCGATCGAAGTGCGCATGCCTTCGCGCACGCGCTCGTAGTCGGCGTGGCCGTTGGGCGCGATCACCAGCAGCACGCCTTCGCCGCGCCAGTGGCCAGCGTAGTCGGCGTAGGCCGCGGGCAGCGGCTGGGTGCAGGCCGCAAGCAGGAGGAAGGCCAGCGCCAGCAGCGCCGGCCTCGGCGAAGCGCGCCGCTTCATTTCCCGAGTCGGGCGACCAGCGCCTTCAGTGCCGCTTGCGTGCCAGGGGAATTCCATTCCCCCAGGAAAGCGTCGAGGTCGTCGTCGTGGAAGGACTCGAGCGCGGCGGCCAGGTCGGCGCGGGCGATGCGGCGGGTGGCGAGCATCGAGGCCGAGGGCAGCTTGAGCAGTTCCTCGAGCCACACGGTGGCGCGCTTGACCACGTGCTCGCCGTCGGTGAGTTCGTCCACCAGGCCGATGGCGTGCGCCTGCTCGGCTTCCACCAGCGCGCCCTCGACCAGCAGCCGCTCGGCGCGATAGGGGCCGACCACGCGGCGCATCAGATGCTGGATGGCGTCGGGCGCGACCAGGCCGACCTGCACCTCGTTCAGGCCGATGCGGAAGGGGCCGCGCGCCATGATGCGGTAGTCGCAGCACAGCGCCAGCACGCAGCCGCCGGCCGGGCTGTTGGGGGGGCGCGGGGGCCGCCCCCCCCCCCCCC
>JAIBEO010000028.1 GCA_019459185.1 Rhizobium sp.
CGCTTCCCGCGAAATAAAGGCTCCACTGAGCGGGAAGCGACCCTCGCTTCCGCCGTGGCGACGGCGCCGGTCCCTGACTTGGGAGAAGAACCAGAAATAAGCCTCAGGCCGCCAGCGGCCGGGCGGCGCCGCTGACGCGGATGGACGCGCCCGGCTCCGGGCCGATTTCCACGTGCAGGCGTGAGGGCAGACCCATGTCCACGCCCTGCACGATCTCCACCGCGCCGCCGTGCGGCCAGCTGAGGTCGCGCAGGTAGCCGCCCAGCGCCGCGGCCGCGGCACCGGTGGCCGGGTCCTCGAACACGCCGCCCACCGCGAAGGCGTTGCGGGCGTGGAAGCGGCGCGGCGTTTCCGCCACCACCAGGGCGATGGTGAGCAGCGCCGCGTCTTCCATCAGCAGGCGACCGGCTTCGAGCTCGTAGGCCATGGCGGAGAGCTTCGCCGGGTCGCGCAGCGCCAGCAGCAGGTGGTCGGCGCCCGCGTGGATGCGCGCGGGCGGCAGGCGCGCGTCGAGGTCATCCGGCACCAGGCCGAACAACTCCAGCGCGCTGGCCAGCAGGCCCGGCGACGCCGGCTCGCTGCGGGTCGGCGGCGACTGCAGGGCGGCGCGCAGCTGGTCGCCGTCGCGCCAGCCCTGCACGCTGATGCGGGCCTGGTTGAGCTGCAGCGGGAACACGCCGTCGCCCTTGGCCCGCGCCAGCGCGGCGCCCAGCGCAATGGTGGCGTGGCCGCAGAACGGCACCTCGGCCAGCGGCGAGAAATAGCGCACGCGCCAGCCGCTGTCGTCGGGCGCGGCGAACGCGGTCTCCGAATAGCCGACTTCGGCGGCGATGCGCTGCATGGTGGCGGCGTCGGGCAGTTCCTCGGCGATGACGACGCCGGCCGGGTTGCCGCCGACGTTGCCGTCGGAGAAGGAGGAGATGCGCTGGACGCTGGGCATGGCGGGAGCCTTGGGGGAAAGGCGCACATTCTGCGGCCGCGCGGCGGCCGCCGCACCTTGTGGCGCTGCAACGGTGTGGACCACCCGGCTTGGGCCGGCCCGTCCGGCTAGGTATGCTCGGGGTGACTTTCCGCGCAGGCCAGGCCATGTCCCGAACCAAGCTGCTGCTACCGGCGCTGCTGCTGGCGCCCGCCCTGGCCGCCGCCACGCCGGCCATGCCCACGCTGCTGGCGCCGCGCGAGCGGCCGGCGGTGGAGAACCGCATCCTCGAGGCGCGGCTGGAAACGCTGCTGCCCGCGCTGATGGCCGAAACGAAGCTGGACATGTGGCTGGTGCTCTCGCGCGAATACGCCGAGGACCCGGTTTACTTCACCCTGGTGCCGCAGCCCAGCTTCGCCGCGCGCCGCACCACGCTGCTGGTGTTCCACCGCAAGCCCGACGGCACGGTGGAGCGCCTGGCGGTGAACCGCTACCCGCTGGGCGCGCCGTATTCCGCGGCCTGGGCCGGCGGCGACCTGGACGAGCAGTGGCAGGCGCTGGGCAAACTCATCGCCGAACGCGACCCGAAGCGCATCGGCGTGAACACCTCGCGCGACTGGGCCATCGCCGACGGCCTGAGCCAGGGCCTGCGCGAACGCCTGCTGGCCGTGCTTCCGGAAGGCTACGCGCAGCGGCTGGTGTCGGCGGAAGACCTGGTCGTGCGCTGGACCGAAACCCGCAGCGCCGACGAGCTGCCGCACCACGCCCAGGCCATGGCCGTGGCGCGCGCGGTGGTGGCGGAGGCGTTCTCCAACCAGGTGATCAACCCGGGCAAGACCACCACCGACGACGTGGCCTGGTACATCCGCAACCGCTTCGAGGCCATGGGCCTGCCGGTGTGGTTCCACCCCGACGTGAACCGCCAGCGCGCCGGCGACGAATGCGGCCGCGACAGCAACTTCTGCGGCAGCGAAGGCCTGATCGAACGCGGCGACGTGCTGCACACCGACGTGGGCTTCTGCTACCTCAAGCTCTGCACCGACACGCAGGAGATGGGCTACGTGCTGCGCGAAGGCGAAACCGGGGTGCCGGCCTCGCTGCTGGCGGCGCTGGCCACCGGCAACCGCTGGCAGGACCTGCTCACGGGCAATTTCGTGGCCGGCCGCAGCGGCGACGCCATCCTGGCCGCCACCCGCAAGGCGGCCGGGGCCGAAGGCATTCCGTCCAGCACCTACAGCCACCCGCTGGGTTTCTTCGGCCACGCCGCCGGCCCGACCATCGGCATGTGGGACGACCAGGACGGCGGCACGCCCGGCGGCGAGTGGCCGCTGCACCCGCGCACCGCCTACGCCATCGAAGGCAACGTGCGTGCGCCGGTGCAAGGCTGGGGCGACACCTGGGTGCAGGTGAAGCTGGAGCAGGGCGGCTATTTCGACGGCGAGACGCTCAGCTACCCGGCAGGCCGCCAGACCACCTGGCACGTGGTGCGCTGAAACGCGGGCTCAGTGCGCGGCGGCGCCCTTGCCGCGCAGCTTGCCCCAAGCGGTGACCAGGGCCACCACCACGATGCCCAGGGCGATGCCGACCACCGCGTCGGCCAGCATGGACACCAGCGTGCCCAGGCCACCGGCCGGCGTGAGGGCCGCCACCAGGTGGTGCAGGGCCGGAATGTTGTGGGTGAGGATGCCGCCGCCCACCAGGAACATGGCGGCGGTGCCGGCCACCGAGAGGAACTTCATCAGCCACGGCGCGCTTACCAGGATGCCGCGGCCCAGTGCGCCCAGGGCGCCCGGCTTGCGGCTCAGGGCCAGGCCCGCGTCGTCGAGCTTCACGATGCCTGCCACCAGGCCGTAGACGCCCACCGTCATCACCAGCGCGATCGTCACCAGCACGCCCACCTGGCGGCTGAACTCCTGCGCGGCCACCGTGCCCAGCGTGATCACGATGATCTCGGCCGAGAGGATGAAGTCGGTGCGCACGGCGCCCTTGATCTTGTCCTTCTCGTGCTGCACCAGGTCGACGCGTTCGTCGGCCACGGCGCGCACCAGCTCGACGTGTTCGGCTTCGGCCTGCGCCTTGCCGTGCAGGAACTTGTGCGCCAGCTTTTCCACGCCCTCGAAACACAGGAAGGCGCCGCCGAGGATCATCAGCGGCGTGATCAGCGGCACGCCCCAGCCGCGCGAATGCAGCCACAGCTCCAGCGCGCTGATGCCCAGCGCCGCCGGCACCAGGATGGCCTTGTTCACCAGCGAGCCCCTGGCCACCGCCCAGACCACCGGCAGTTCGCGGTCGGGGTTCACGCCGGTCACCTGCTGGGCGTTGAGCGCGAGGTCGTCGCCCAGCACGCCGGCGGTTTTCTTGGTGGCGACCTTGGTCATCACCGACACGTCGTCGAGCAGGGTGGCGATGTCGTCGATGAGGGCGAGCAGGCTGGAGGCCATGGGGGAATCCGGTGCGGTCTGGCCGGGGATTCTGGCATCCACGGGCCGCCGAAGGGGAGGGGATGGCCGCCGGGCGGCGAGTGGCGGACCGGCGCGCGCGCTTAGACTCGCGGCAATGTCCCCCGGAGTGCCGCCGATGCGCCGACTGTTGCCGACCCTGCTGGTGCTGTCCCTCCTGGGCCTGGGCGGCTGCGGCCGGCAGGAGGGCTCGGCCACGGACGCGGAGGCCGCCGCGGCGGAGGCGCTGGCCGGGGAGCGTGCGGCGCTCGAGGCGATAGAACGACAGGTGGCCGCCGATCGCGAGGCCGTGCGCGGCTTCGACATCACGCGCGCCACCTACGCGTACGCGCCCGATCCGCGCAGCGGCCAGCCGGCGCCGTCGGTGGAGCTCGCACTGGCCAATGGCACGAAGCTCACGGTGGCGCGCCTGTCTGTGCGCGCCGAATTCGCCCGCGAAGGCGAGGCCGCCCCCTGGTGGGCGCAGGAGTTCCACTTTCCCGTGAGCGGCGTGATGCAGCCCGGTGACGAGGCCACCGCGCGCCTGTCGCCCGAGCCCGACACCGACTGGGCGCTGCGCGCACCACCGGCCGACGTGCCGGTGCAGGCGACGGTGCTGCCGGTGGCGCTGGAAACGCCGGAGGGCAAGCGTTTCCTCACCGAACACGCCTTCGGCCCCGCGCAGCAGGCGAGGCTGGCGGAGTTGCGCGCCGCACGCTGAAAAGCCCGCGCGCTTGCCAGCGCCGCGCGACGCCGGCTTAATGGGGCCATCCCGCACGGAGATGGCGACCATGCGCCTTGTTGCAACCGCCTTGCTCGCGTTCGCGCTGGTCACGCCCGCGTCCGCGGTGGTGAAGGACAGCAGCCCCTCGGGCTTCACGCTCGAGAACAGCGAAGACGTGCCCACCGCGCCCGCCGAAACCTGGAAGGCGCTGGTGGAAGACGTCGGCCGCTGGTGGCCCGCCGACCACACCTGGTGGGGCGACGCCACCCGCCTGTCGATCGAGCCGCGCGCCGGCGGCTGCTTCTGCGAAATCCACGGCGAGCAGCAGGCCCGGCACATGGTGGTCACCTTTGTCGACCCGGGCCGCACGCTGCGGATGACCGGTGGCCTCGGCCCGCTGCAGGGCATGGGCCTGCATGGCGCGCTCGAGTTCCGGTTGTCCCCGCTGGAAGGCGGCGGCACGCGTATCACGCTCTGGTACCGCGCGGGCGGCTACACGCCCGACGACCTGTCGAAGTTCGCGCCGGTGGTGGACGGCGTGCAGGCGCTGCAACTCGGCGGCCTCGCGAACCACCTGCGCGGCGCCCGCGCGCCGGCCACCGCGGAGTAGGCGCGCATGCCCGTGCTGCTGCTGAACCTGCGCGACGTGCCCGAGGACGAGGCCGACGAGGTGCGCGCCCTGCTCGAGGAGCGGCGAATCGATTTCTACGAGACGAGGCCGAGCCTGTGGGGCGTGTCGGCCGGCGGCATCTGGCTGGTGCAGGACGAAGACGCCGACATCGCCCGTCGCCACCTGGCCGATTACCAGGCGGCTCGGGCCGAACGCTTCCGCGCCGAACGCGCGCTGGCGGAAGCCGAAGGCCGCGCGCCCGGCGCCTGGGCGGCCTTCCGCGAGCACCCGCTGCGCGCGCTGGCCACGGTGCTGGGCATCGTGCTGATGCTGGCGGTGGCCACGCTGCCCTTCCTGCTGTTCGGGCGCTGAGCATGCGGGGAGCGGGCTGGCTCGTCGCCGCGCCGCCGCCCGCGGACGACCCGGGTTTCGCCTACACCGAACGCCTTCTTCCAGGCCCGGCTGCGCCATTCGATCCGCGACGGTGCCTACGAGCGTCGCACCCAGCACGGCATCGCCCAGGGCGCCCGGCTCTAGGCGCGGGCTTGGGCGGGGCGGCCCGGCCGTGCAGAATGGCAATCCACGCCTTGCACGGAAGCCCCGGATGACGACTGCCAGCCCCGCCGCGCCGACCCCCGGCCGCGACGCGCCCATGCCGCCGCAGGTGCCCTACATCATCGGCAACGAGGCCTGCGAGCGCTTCAGCTTCTACGGCATGCGCAACATCCTCACGCCGTTCCTGGTCACCAGCCTGCTGCTGTCCTACCCACTGGCCGACCGCGCCGGCATCGCCAAGGATGTGTTCCACACCTTCGTCATCGGCGTGTACTTCTTCCCGCTGCTGGGCGGCTGGCTGTCGGACCGGTTCTTCGGCAAGTACCACACGGTGCTGTGGCTGTCGGTGGTGTACTGCATCGGCCACGCCTTCCTGGCCATGTTCGAGGACAACCGGCAGGGCTTCTACGCCGGCCTGTTCCTGATCGCACTCGGATCAGGCGGCATCAAGCCCCTGGTCTCGGCCTTCGTCGGCGACCAGTTCGACCAGAGCAACAAGCACAAGGCCAAGCTGGTCTACGACGCCTTCTACTGGACCATCAACTTCGGCTCCTTCTTTGCCTCGCTGCTGATGCCGCGCATCCTGGCGGCCTGGGGCCCGGCCTGGGCCTTCGGCATCCCGGGCATCCTGATGGCCATCGCCACGGTCATCTTCTGGATGGGCCGGAAGAGGTACGTGCACGTGCCGCCGTCGCCGCCCAACCCGCATTCCTTCCTCAACGTGGCGCGCACCGCGCTGATGGCGCCGGGGGCCGGCGCCGGGCGGCTGGTGGCCGGCATCGGCCTGCTGGCGGCGCTGGGCGCGCTGGCGCTGGTTCCGCAGCTGGGTTTCGTCATCGCCGCCTGCCTGGCGCTGGGCCTGTTCCTGCTGTTCGGCGGCCTCGGCACCGGCATGCAGCTCGAGCGCGCCCGCGGCGCCCACCCCGACGAAGCGGTGGAAGGCGTGCGCGCGGTGCTGCGCATCCTGGTGGTGTTCGCGCTGGTGACGCCGTTCTGGTCGCTGTTCGACCAGAAGGCCTCCACCTGGATCCTGCAGGGCAACGTGATGGCCATGCCGCACGAGCAGTGGTGGTGGCCGAGCTGGCTGGTGCAGCAGCCGGCGCAGATGCAGGCGCTGAACCCGCTGCTGGTGATGCTGCTGATCCCGTTCAACAACCTGGTGCTGTACCCGGCGCTGCGGCGAATGGGCTTCGAACCCACCGCGCTGCGGCGCATGGGCTTCGGCATCGCCTTCTCGGGCCTGGCCTGGGTGGCGGCGGGCGCGATCCAGCTCTACCTCGACGGCGGCCACCCGGCGTCCATCGCCTGGCAGATCCTGCCGTACGCGCTGCTCACCTTCGGCGAGGTGCTGGTGTCGGCCACGGGCCTGGAGTTCGCCTACAGCCAGTCGCCGCCCTCGATGAAGGGCACCATCATGAGCTTCTGGCTGCTGTCGGTGACCTTCGGCAACCTGTGGGTGCTGATGACCAACGCGGCCCTGCGCAACGACGTGGTCAGCGCCTGGATCGCCGGCAGCGGCCTGAGCGAGACCGCCTTCCTGATGTTCTTCTTCGCCGGCTTCGCGCTGGTGGCGGCGGCGGTGTTCGGCGCCTATGCCACGCGCTACAAGCTGGTGGACCACTACCGGACTGCCTGAACATGCGCGCCTTCTTCGCCGCCCTGCTGGTGCTGGGCAACACGGGCCTGCAGGGCGGCGCGCTGCTGCTGGCCGCGCTGGTGAAGGTGCTGCTGCCGGTGCCGGCGGTACGGCGCGCGCTGGACCGCCTGCTGCCGGCGATCGCCGAAAGCTGGATCGGGGTGAACAGCGCGCTCATCGATCGCTTCACCCGCACCCGCTTCGAGGTGGAGGGGCTGGAATCGCTGCGCCCCGACGGCCGCTACCTGGTGCTCGCCAACCACCGCAGCTGGGTCGACATCCCGGTGCTGCAGAAAGTGTTCAACCGGCGCATCCCGCTGCTGCGCTTCTTCCTCAAGCACACGCTGATCTGGGTGCCGGTGCTGGGCCTGTGCTGGTGGGCGCTGGATTTCCCGTTCATGCGCCGGCACACCAAGAGCCAGCTGGCCAGGCGGCCCGAGCTGGCCGGCAAGGACCTGGCGGCCACCCGCAAGGCCTGCGAGAAATTCCGGCACATCCCGGTGTCGGTGATGAACTTCGTCGAGGGCACGCGCTTCACCCCGGCCAAGCACGCGGCGCAGGGCGGCGCCTACCGGCACCTGCTGCGGCCCAAGGCCGGCGGCGCCGCCTTCGTGCTGGGCGCCATGGGCGAGTCGCTGGACGCGGTGCTGGACGTCACGCTGCACTACGAACCGGCCTCGCCCACGCTGGCCGACCTGTTCGCCGACCGCGTGCGCACCGTGCGCGTGCATGTGCGGCAGCGGCCCATCCCCGAGGGTTTCTCCGGCGCTGACTACGAAGGCGACCGCGAGTTCCGCAAGCAGTTCCAGGCCTGGATGAACACGCTCTGGAACGAAAAGGACGCGCGCCTGGCCGGCTGGAACGAGACCGCCGGCTGAGCCTTCAGCGCAGGCGCACGGCGAGGCCGTCGGCCAGCGAACGGTCGGGGTGCACGACGACGCGTTCGCCGGCTTCCAGGCCGGAGCCTATTTCGGCCCAGGCGCCGCCGCGCAGGCCCAGCGCCACCGGCGTCAGCACGGCTTCGTCGTCCAGCACGCGGAACACGGCCCAGTCCTCGCCTGCGCGGAACAGGGCGCTGGTGGGCACGCGCACCACGCCTTCGCGACGGGCCAGTTCGAAGCGGGCGTTGACGCGGTAGGCGTCGCCCAGGCGCAGCCAGCGCTCGCGGTCGCTGGTGATTTCCACGATCACCCAGACCCGCTGCTCTTCCACGCCCAGGGCCGAAACCTTGGTGAAGCCGGCCGGCTCCACCCGGCGCACGCGGCCATCGAGTGGCGCGTCCTCGCCCCAGCGGAACAGCTGCACCGGCATGCCGTCGCGCAGGCGCACCGCGTCGGCCGAGAGCACGTCCACTTCGATTTCCATCGCCGCGGGGTCGCCGATTTCCAGCAGTGGTTCGCCGGCCTGCACCGGGCGGCTGCTCTCGTGGTATCGGCGCAGCACCACGCCGCCGACCGGCGCGGTGAGTTCGAGCGCGGGTTCGTCGCTGCGGGCGCGGCTGCCCAGCGCCAGCGCGGCGCGCGCGGCTTCGAGCTGGTGGCGGGCGGTGGCCTGGCGGAATCGTGCGCTGGCGGCTTCGCGGCTGGCGCGCTGGTCCAGGGTGCGGGCGCGTTCGACCTGCTCGCGGGAAACCAGGTTGCGTTCTCCCAGCGATTCAAGCCGGGCCAGTTCGCTGGCGGTCTGCGCGGCCGCGGCTTCGGCGGCGGCCAGGTCTTCGCCGGCGCCGCGCAGCTGGCTGCCGGCGGCGTCGGCGGTGGCCGTGGCTTCGGCGCGGGCGCGCGGGTCGAGCGCCGGCGCGGGCAGGGGGTCGAGTACCACCAGCACCTGGTCGACGGCCACCGCGTCGCCCACTTCCAGCACCTGCCGGCGGGCCTGGGCGGCGATGGGCGCGGTGATCAGGTAGCGGTCGAGCAGGCGGGTGCGGCCCTCGGCTTCCACGCTGTCCACCACGTCGCCGGTGTCGGCCAGCACCGAATCCACCGGCACCGGCGTGGGACGCAGCGCCAGCCACGCCAGCGCCAGCACGGCGAGGGCGGAAGCGCTGTAGCGGAAGAGGCGGGCGCGGGTCATGGTTCAGTCCTTGGTCTTGAGTACCGCAATCAGGTCCAGCCGGTCCAGTCGCCGGCGCACCAGCAGGGCCGAACCGGCGGTGGCGGCCAGCACCACCAGCCCGGCCGTGCCCAGCCCCGCAGGCGACACCGCCAGCGGGATGCGGTAAAGCTCGGATTCGAAGCCGAGCACCAGCAGCGCGCACAGGCCGTAGCCCAGCGCGAAGCCCGGCAGCAGCGCCAGGCCGGCCAGCGTGAACAGTTCGCCCAGCATCAGCCCGCGCACTTCGGCGCGGGTGTAGCCGAGCACGCGCAGGCTGGCCAGTTCGCGGCTGCGTTCGGAGAGCGAGATGCGCGCGCTGTTGTAGACCACGCCCACGGCGATGGCCGCCGCCATGGCCGTGGCGACCAGGGTGAAGATGACGATGACCTCGGCCATGGTGCTGCGAAAGCCCTCGATCATGGCGGCGCGGTCGCTGGCCGCGGCCACGCCGGGGCGATCGCGCAGGGCCTTCACCACGCTGGCGCGCGCACCGGGTTCCAGCCGCAGCCAGGCGCCGGACAGACTGTCCTGCTCGCCGCGCAGCCGCTGCATCGCGCCCAGCTCGAGGTAGGCGCCGACGCCGAGGTATTCGTGCGACAGGGCGCGCACCGTGAGCGTCACGGTTTCGCGGCGGCCGTCCAGGAATTCCACCTGCAGTGCGTCGCCGGGTTCCACCGCCAGCATGCCGGCGAGGTAGTCGGTGATGACCAGGCCCTCCGCGGGCAGCGGCAGCGGCGCCAGCGCCGGGCCGAGCAGGCGCTTGAGGTCGCCCTCGCGCGGCAGGCCCAGCAGGGCCAGGCGGTGGCTGCGGTGGCCGTGGCGCAGCACCACCGGCGCCTGCCGGAAGGGTTCGACAGCGGCGACGCCGGGGATGGACTGCAGCTCGAGCGCCGCGCGCGCCGGGCGCACTTCGGTGAAGGTGACGGCCAGGTCGTCGCGCTGCGCGAAGCCCAGCTGCACTTCGATCATTTCGTTGATGGCGGCGTCCTGGAAGCGCGACATCACCAGGATGCCGCAGGCCAGGCCGATGCCGAGCACGCTGAGCGCCGTGCGCAGCGGCCGCCGCGCCAGCGTGCGCAGCACCATGCGCGCCGCGGGGTCGAGCCAGCGGTAGAAACCCAGCCGCTCGAGCAGGCTGCGGCGGAAGGGCGGCGGCGATTCCGGGCGCATGCCCTCGGCCGGCGACAGCGCGAAGGCGCGGTACAGGCCGGTGGCCGTGCCCAGCACCGCCACCGCCAGCGCGAAGCCCGCGGCCAGGGCCAGCACGCCCGGGTCCAGGTTCCAGTCGAGGTAGGGGAATCGGAAGAAGTCGGCGTACAGGTCCGCCATGCCGCGGCCCAGCCACGCGCCGGCCAGCACGCCGGGCGGCAGGCCGGCGAACACCATCAGCCCGACCAGCGCGGCGTAATGGCGCCCGACCTCGAAACGGCTGTAGCCGAAGGCCTTGAGCACGGCGATCTGCTCGCGCTGGGTGTTCACCAGTCGGCCGATGACGATGTTGAGCAGGAAGGCCGCCACGCCCAGGAACACCGACGAAAACAGCCGCACCATCACCTGCAGCTGGCCCAGCTCTTCGTCCAGGAAACGGTGCGAGGTCTGCAGCTCGCGGCCATGCGCGCCCAGCCCGCCGTAAGGCGCCAGCAGCGCGTCCACCCGGACGATGACGTCGGCTTCGAGCGCGCCGTGTTCGAGCACCAGCACCAGGTCGTTGAAGGCGCCGTCGAGGTCGAAGGCGGCAGCCAGCGGTTCGCGCTGCATCCAGACCACGCCGTAGCGCAGGTGGTCGGGGAAGGCGTCGCCGGGGCGGATCTGATAGACGAATTCGGGCGACAGGCCGATGCCGGTGATTTCCAGTGACTGGCGCCGGCCGTTGAGGATGGCGGCGAAGCGGTCGCCGGGATGCAGGCCGTGCGCCTGTGCGAAGGCTTCGCCCAGCACCACTTCGTTCGCGCGCAGTGGGTCGGGCAGGCGGCCTTCGCGCAGGAACAGCTGGTTCAGGCCGCCCTGGCGCGCATCGGGCAGCGACACCACCAGGCCGTTGACGGCGTCGTCGAAGCCGGCCACTTCCAGGTTCACACCCGCCACCACGCGGCCCTCGGCGCGCTGTACGCCGGGCAGGCGGCGCAGGTCCTCGAGCAGCGGCCAGGGCGCGCGCACCACCCGCGCGAACACCTCGGCGAAGCGGTATTCGCCGTAGAATTGGGTGCGCGTGTCGTGCAGCGCGCGGTAGGCGGTGAGCGACATGACCAGGGTGGCGATGCCGGCCACCAGCACCAGGGCGATGGCGGCGGTCTGGCCGCGCAGCTGGCGCAGGTCGCGCCACAGCTTGCGGTCCAGCGCCTTCACCAGCTCAGCTCCGAGGGTTCGGCGCGGCGCTCGTTGCGCTGTTCGCCGGCGATGCGGCCGTCGCTGAGCTGGATGACGCGGTCGGCCATGCGGGCGATGACCGCGTTGTGGGTGATGATGACCGTAAGCGCACCGGTTTCGCGGTGGGTGCGCGCCAGCGCCTCGAGCACGGTGATGCCGGTCTGCGAGTCGAGCGCGCCGGTGGGTTCGTCGCACAGCATCACCGCCGGCCGCTTGGCGATGGCGCGGGCGATGGCCACGCGCTGCTGTTCGCCACCGGAGAGCTGCGAGGGGAAGTGGTCCATTCGCGACTGCAGGCCGACCAGCGCCAGTGCGTCCTCGGGACTCATCGGGTCGCTGGCGATCTCGGTGACCAGGGCCACGTTTTCGCGCGCGGTGAGGCTGGGAATGAGGTTGTAGAACTGGAACACGAAGCCCACGTGTTCGCGCCGGAAGCGGGTGAGCGCGGCTTCGCCGGCGCCGGTGAGCGGGTGCCCCTGGCAGCTCACCTCGCCGGACGTGGGCGCGTCGAGCCCGCCCAGGATGTTGAGCAGGGTGGACTTGCCGCTGCCCGAGGCGCCCAGCAGCACCACGAATTCGCCCGGCCACAGGTCCAGGTCGATGCCGCGCAGCGCCGGCACCTCGACCTCGCCCATGCGGTAGGTCTTGGTCAGCCCCCGGGCGCGGAAGACCGGGATCGGCTCGCCGGCGCCGGCCATGGCCTGGATTCCAGCCTGGTCAGAGCCTGCCGGCGGCGAAAGTGTCGCAGAGGCGCACGTCGCCGCTTTCAAAGCCGGTACGGAACCAGCGCACGCGCTGCTCCGCGCTGCCGTGGGTGAACGAGTCCGGCACCACCTGGCCCTGGCCCTGGCGCTGCAGGGTGTCGTCGCCGATGGCGGTGGCGGTGGCCAGGGCTTCCTCGAGGTCGCCGGGTTCGAGCCAGGCGTGGCGCTTCTGCGCGTGGTGCGCCCACAGGCCGGCGTAACAGTCGGCCTGCAGTTCCTGGCGCACCAGCGGGCCATCGGCGCCTTCGACGTTGCCGCCACTTCGGCGGATCTCGTTCACCCGCGCCGAAACGCCGGTGAGCGTCTGCACGTGGTGGCCCACCTCGTGCGCGATCACGTAAGCCTCGGCGAAATCACCGCCGCCGCCGAGGCGCGCTTGCATCTGGTCGAAGAAGCTCAGGTCGATGTAGACCTGCTGGTCGCCGGGGCAGTAGAACGGGCCCACCGCCGCCGTGGCGCCGCCGCAGGCCGACTGCACCTGGCCGCTGAACAGCACCAGCCGCGCCGGCGTGTACTGGGTGCCGCTGGCTTCGAAGATGGCGCCCCAGACGTCCTCGGTCTCGCCCAGGATGCTGGCGATGAACTGCGAGGCCTCGTCGTTGATGGGCGCCGACGGCGCCTGTTGGCCGGCCGGCGCCTGCTGCTGCACCTCGGCGACCAGGCCGAGCATTTCCATCGGGCTCTTGCCCAGCAGCAGTCCGATGACCACGACCGCGGCGATGCCGCCCAGCCCGAGCTTCATGCCACCGCCACCGGGGCCCCTGCCGCGACGGTCCTCGACGTTGCTGCTGCGACGGGCGCTGCGCCATTTCATCGGAGGACCTCCACGGGGGAATGGCCCGATTGTTGCCTATTCAGCCGGGGGCTGCGAGGGGGCTGGCGGCGGCGTGCGCAGTGCGGCCAGGATGCGCTGGCTGGCGCGTCCGTCCACCGGCAGGCCCAGGCGCGCCTGTTCGGCGGCGATGGCTTCGCGCGAGCGGGCGCCGATCATGCCGTCTACTTCGCCGATGGCGTGGCCGCGGCCCAGCAGCAGGCCCTGCAGTTCGCGGCGTTCGGCGCGCGACAGGCCCGGGTCGTCAGTGGGCCAGGCGCGGTGGAGCACACCCCCGCCGCGCAGCCGGTCGGACAGGTGGGCGATGGCGATGGCGTAGCTTTCGGCCGCGTTGTACGAGTAGATGGCGTCGTAGTTGCGCAGCACTAGGAAGGCCGGGCCGTCCTTGCCCGCCGGCAGCAGCAGCGCGGCGGGCGTGTCGCTGGCGGCCATCGGCGCACCGTCGGCGCGGGTGAGGCCACGCGCCAGCCACTGCGAAAGCGGCCGGCGCGCCGTGCGGCCGTTCACCGAGGTATCGAAACCCGCGGGCAGTTGCACTTCGAAACCCCAGGGCTGGCCGGTGCGCCAGCCGGATTTGCGCAGGTAGTTGGCGGTGGACGCGAGGGCGTCGGGAATGCTGCCGACCAGGTCGCGGCGGCCGTCGCCATCGCCGTCCACGGCGATGCGCGCGTAGGTGGACGGCATGAACTGCGTGTGCCCGAAGGCGCCTGCCCAGGAGCCGACCAGGCCTTCCGCCGCCAGGTCGCCGGACTGGATGAGCTTGAGCGTGGCGAACAGTTCGCCGCGGAAAAACGGCTGCCGTCGCCCCTCGCAGGAGAGCGTCGCCAGCGAGCGCAGCAGCGCCTTGCTGCCGAAGGTGCGGCCGTAGTCGCTTTCCACGCCCCAGACTGCGACCACGGTGACGGCGTCGACGCCGTATTGGCGTTCGATGCCGGCCAGGATGGCCGCGTGTTCCTGCAGGCGCGCCCGGCCATCGGCGACGCGCTCCTCGTCCACCAGGCCGGCCAGGTAGTCCCAGATCGGCGTGCGGAATTCGGGCTGGTAGTCCAGCGCCTCGAGCACGCTGGCGTCGCGCTCCAGGTCGTCGAGGTGGCGCCAGCTGGCGTCGGTGATGCCGGCTGCGCGGGCCTGCGGGCGCAGGCGCTCGAGGCAGGGCGCCAGGTCGCCGGCAGTGGCGGGCAGGGCGGCGAGGCCGAGTAGGACGGGAAGGGCGAAACGCAGGGTCTTCATGCGCGCCACTTTGCCACCGCCCGCCGGAATCGTCGCGGAACAGTGGCGGCGCTATGCTGCCGGCTGGTCGGGAAGGAAAGCCCATGATCAAGGTCCACCACCTCAACAACTCCCGTTCGCAGCGCGTGCTGTGGCTGCTCGAGGAGCTGGGCCTGCCGTACGAGGTGGTGCGCTACGAGCGCGACCCCAGGACCATGCTGGCCCCGGCGGCGCTGCGCGCGGTGCACCCGCTGGGCAAGTCGCCGGTGCTCGAGGACGGCGCGCTGGTGCTGGCCGAGTCCGGCGCCATCGTCGAGTACCTGGCGGAAACCTACGGCGCCGATCGCCTGCTGCCGCCCCCCCGGCACGCCGGAATGGCGGCGACTGCGCTACTGGATGCACTACGCCGAGGGCTCGGCCATGCCGCCGCTGCTGATGAGCCTGGTGTTTTCCAAGGTGCGTTCGGCGCCGGCGCCGTTTTTCGTCAAGCCTATCGCCCGTGCCATCGCCGACAAGGTGATGGCGGACTTTATCGGCCCGCAGCTGCGCCTGCACGTGGACTACATGGAGGGCGAGCTGGCGCGTTCGCCGTGGTTCGCCGGCGATCGCTTCAGCGCCGCCGACATCCAGATGAGCTTCCCGCTCGAAGCCGCCCAGGCCCGCGGTGCCATCACCGACGCGCACCCGCGCCTGCAGGCTTTCCTGGCGGCCATCCACGGCCGCCCGGCCTACCAGCGTGCGTTGGACAAAGGCGGGCCCTACGAGCTGATGCGCTGAACCCGGCCCCCGACCTGGAGACTCCGCCATGACCTATCGCCCGCTGTTCCTGCTGCTCGCCCTGGCCACCGCGGTTGCGGCCAATGACGAAGCCGCGCCGGAGCCCGGCGCCGCCGACCGCGCCTTCGCCGAAGCCGTCGAAGCCTGCCGCGCCGCCAGCCACCAGGCGCCGCACCCGTTCATGAAGGGCTTCATCATCGACCACGTGGTGGCCGGCGAGCAGGACGGCGCCTGCGCCTATTCGCAGACCATGCCGGGTGAAATGCGCATGGAGTGCAAGCTGTCGAAGGAAGGCCGCGCCGGCCTGGCCGCCGAGTTCCAGGCGCTGGCCGAAGGCCGCATGAGCGGTTCGACGTCGGCCCAGCCGGCCTGGACCAGCGAGTGCGAGATCCTCACCAAGGACGGCAAGCGCCTGCCCATGGGCAAAGGCTGAGCGACGCTCCCGAGCCGGGGCTCCACCCGGCCGTGCGAGAATGCGGCATGACCGACTTCTCGCAACTTCCGCTCTCGCCGGCGCTGCTGCAGGCCTTGGGCGTGCTCGAATACCACGCCATGACCCCGGTGCAGGCCGCCAGCCTGCCGCCCATGCTGGCCGGCCGCGACGTGACCGCCCAGGCCCGCACCGGCAGTGGCAAGACCGCGGCCTTCGGCCTGGCCCTGCTCTCGAAAATCGACCCGTCGCGGGTCGCAGTGCAGTCGCTGGTGCTGTGCCCCACGCGCGAGCTTGCCGACCAGGTCGGCAAGGAAATCCGCCGGCTGGCGCGTTTCCTGCCCAATCTCAAGCTCTCGGTGTTCTGCGGCGGCGTGCCGCTGCGCCCGCACCTGGCTTCGCTCACGCACCCGCCGCACGTGGTGGTGGGCACGCCGGGCCGCATCCAGGAGTTGATGGACGAAGGCGCGCTCAAGCTCGACGAGGTGCGCGTGGCGGTGCTGGACGAAGCCGACCGCATGCTCGACATGGGCTTCGCCGACGCCATCGCCGGCATCCTGGGCCAGGCGCCCAAGGACCGGCAGACCCTGCTGTTTTCGGCCACCTTCCCCGAGGGCATCCGCGCCCTGGGCGCACGTTTCCAGCGCGAGCCGGAGGAAGTGACGATCGGCGGCGACGCTTCCGAGGCCATCGAGCAGCGCTTCTACGAAGTGGAACCACCGCGCAAGGTCGACGCCATCGCGCTGCTGCTGGGCGATCTGCAGCCGGAATCGGCGCTGGTGTTCTGCAACACCCGCCGCGACGTTCAGCAGGTCTGCGACGAACTGCAGCAGCGCGGCTTCGCCGCCCTCGCCCTGCACGGCGACCTCGACCAGCGCGAGCGCGACGAGGTGCTGGTGCAGTTCGCCAACCGCAGCTGCACCGTGCTGGTGGCCACCGACGTCGCCGCACGCGGACTGGACATCGCCGGCCTGCCGGTGGTGCTCAGCCACGGCCTGGCCAGCGACACCGACATCCACACCCACCGCATCGGCCGCACGGGCCGGGCGGGGCAGGACGGCCTGGCGCTGGCCCTGGTGTCGGGCGAAGACCGGCGCCGCGTCATCGGCATCGAAGAACAGCTGGGCAAGGCCGTGCGCTGGGAGCGCATCGACCTCTCGCGCAGGGCCGCGCGGCCGGCGGCGGCGCCGATGGTGACGGTGGTGATCGACGCCGGGCGCCAGGACAAGCTGCGCCCCGGCGACGTGGTGGGCGCGCTGACCGGCGAAGGCGGCCTGGCCGCGACGGCGATCGGCAAGATCGTCGCGTTCGCGACCCGGACTTACGTGGCCATCGAACGCAGCCAGGCCCAGAAGGCCATGGACAGGCTGCGCACCGGCAAGGTCAAGGGCCGCAGCTTCAGGATCCGGAAGCTGGGCTGACGGCGGTGGCGCGGGCAGGCGCGGGCGCGCCGCGCCCAGCGCGTGGTGGCGAACGCCGGCACGGCGTCAGCGCCGCGGCAGGGCGCCGGCGGCGCGCGGTTCGCGCTGGGCCCGGCGGCGGTTGATCTCGGCGTCCAGGCGGCGGTATTCGGGCGTGCCGATCTCGCCGGCCATCACCAGCTCCCAGAGCTGGATGGCGAGTTCGTCGTCGAGGACCTGCTTGGTGGGGAAGGGGATGACAATGCCCATGGCTCGGCTCCGGGTGGTCGGGGGTTGGCTTGCAGGCAAAGTGCTGCATATTCCATGCCAGCCCTGGGGGAATCCCGGCCACCTCCACTCCAACGCCGTGAAACCGCCGGACCGGTCACGGATCGGGAGGGGGCGGACCCAAGATGTTCGGCGCCGGCCGCCCGGCGCACACAAGGCGCGCCTTCGCCCCCGGCGTGACTTGCCACCCCCGCCATGCCAGCATGCGCGCCACTTCTGACGCAGTGCGGCACCCCGGCGAACCCATGCGAGTCAACAAACACATCTCCGACACCGGCTACTGCTCCCGCCGCGAGGCCGACCGCCTGGTCGCCGAGGGCCGGGTGACGGTGAACGGACAGCGCGCCGGCATCGGCACCCAGGTGGCCGACGGCGACGTGGTGGAAGTGGACGGCCAGGCGCTGAAGAAGCGCGAGGCGAAGGCCGGCGGCCGCCGCCATGTCTACATCGCCCTGAACAAGCCGGTGGGCATCACCTGCACCACCGACACCACCGTGAAGGGCAACATCGTCGACTTCGTCGGCCACGAGCAGCGCATCTTCCCGATTGGCCGGCTGGACAAGGATTCCGAGGGCCTGATCCTGCTCACCAGCAACGGCGACATCGTCAACCGCATCCTGCGCGCCGAGGAAAAGAAGGAAAAGGAATACCTGGTCGGCGTGAACCAGCCGGTGACCGATGATTTCCTGCGTGGCATGGCCAAGGGCGTTCGCATCCACGGCCAGCTCACGCTGCCCTGCAAGACCCGCAAGATCGCCCGCTTCGGTTTCGGCATCGTGCTCACCCAGGGCCTGAACCGGCAGATCCGCCTGATGGCCGCCGCCTTCGGCTACCGCGTCACCCAGCTGCGCCGCATCCGCATCGCCAACGTGCGCCTGGGCGAACTCAAGCCCGGGCGCTGGCGCAACCTCACCGAAGCCGAGCTGCGCGGCCTGCTGCCGGAGAACACCGACTGGTAAGCGAGGGTCTGCTAACCTTCGGCCCCTTGGTTTCAGCCCTGGAGTCGTTGGATGCCCCTGCTCAGCCGTCTCATCGCCCTGTGCCTGTTGCTGGTCGCGCTGCCGCTGGCCGCGCAGGTCAAGCCGCTGCCCGCGCCCAGCCCGCTGGACGCGCCGCCCAAGGCGGCGATCCCCACGGCCACCGGCGTGGCTTATGTCGTGCTCAAGCCGGCGCCCAAGCCGCAGGTGCTGCCCACCACCGACCTGATCGAGTTCCGGGCCAATGCCTGGAGCGCCGACGGCGAGACGCGCATCAACGGCGAGCAGAGTGGCCCGATCCTGGGTTCGATGCAGCGGATCATGCGCGGCCAGCCGGCGCTGGCGCGCGCGATCATGAGCACGCCCATCGGCGAGACCCGGCGCTGGTGGTTCGACGCCGAGCGCATGAAGCCCGGCTACCCGGGCATGCCGGACCTGCCGCACGTGCTGGAAGTGACCGTGCTGCGCGAAGTGGACCCCACCAAGGCCCCGGACGACGTGGCGGCGCCGCCGGCCGACGCCATCCGCACGGCCACAGGCCTGGCCTACAAGGTGCTCAAGCGCGGCAAGGGCGGCGGCCGCCCCACGCTCGACGACGCCGTGATGATCCACTACACCGGCTGGACCACCGACGGCGCGGTGTTCGACAGTTCGGTCCAGCGAGGCAGCCGCGCCACCTTCCCGCTGCGGGCGCTGATCGACGGTTGGCAGGAGGGCCTGCAGCTGATGTCGCGCGGCGACACCTTCCGCTTCTGGATCCCCGGCCCGCTGGCCTACGACAACGCCCCCACGCCGGGAGCACCGCGCGGCATGCTGGTGTTCGACGTCACGCTGTACGGCTTCGGCAAGCCGATGCCGGCGGGCGCCGGCCAGGTCGCCACCGACGATCCGCAGGCCTTGCCCGAGGAGTAAGGCCCCGGCTCAGCGCCGCGCCTGCAGCCAGGCCGCGGCGCTTTCGCCGGCGACCTTGCCGCTGGCGAAGCTGGCGCTGAGCAGGTAGCCGCCGGTCGGGGCTTCCCAGTCCAGCATTTCGCCGGCTAGGAACAGGCCCGGGCGGGCGCGCAGCATCAGGTGTTCGTCCAGCGCCTCCAGTCGCACGCCGCCGGCGCTGGAGATGGCTTCGGCGATCGGGCGCGGTGCCTTCAGCACGACCGGCAGGGATTTGATCGCGCGGGCGAGGGTGGTGGCGTCGCCGGCCAGCACCTGCGGCGGCAGCACTTCGCGCAGCAGCGCCGCCTTGACGCCCTCCAGGCCCACGCTGCGGCGCAGGACTTCGCTCAAGCTGCGGCCGTTGCGGGGACGCGCCAGGTCCTGTTCGAGGCGGGCCAGGTCGCGGCCCGGCACCAGGTCCACCAACAGCACCGCTTCGCCGTGGCTGGCGATTCGCTCGCGCAGCGCGGCCGAGAGGAAGTACACCAGGCTGCCCTCAAGGCCAGTCGCGGTGGCCACGCATTCGCCCTGGCGCCAGTGCGGTGGATCTTCCCAGCCCAGGGCCAGGCGCACGGGTTTGATGGGCGCGCCGGCGTGGCGGCTGGCGAAGTGTTCGCTCCAGCCCACGTCGAAGCCGCAGTTGGCCGGCTGCAGCGGCGCCACATCGGCGCCGGCGGCGGCCAGCGGCGCCACCCAGGCGCCGTCCGAGCCAAGCTCCGGCCAGCTGCCGCCGCCCATCGCCAGCACGCTTGCGCCGGCCTGGAAACGGCGCTCGCCCTCTGGCGTGTCGAACACGTGTTCGCCGCCGGGGCCCAGCCCGCGCCAGCGGTGCAGCACGTGGAAACGCACGCCCTGTTCGCGCAGGCGCCGCACCCAGCCGCGCAGCAGCGGCGCGGCCTTTAGGTCTTCCGGGAACACGCGCCCGGAGCTGCCCACGAAGGTCGCCACGCCGAGCCCTGCGGCCCAGGCGCGCAAGGCATCGGCGTCGAAGCGCGCCAGCCAGGCGCCCACCTCGGCGCTGCGTGCGCCGAAGCGCGAGACGAAGCGCGGGAAAGGCTCGGAATGCGTGAGGTTCAGGCCGCCCTTGCCGGCCACCAGCACCTTGCGGCCCACCGAGCCCTTGGCGTCGAACAGGTCCACTTCGAAGCCGGCGGCGCGGGCGGTTTCCGCGGCCATCAGGCCGGCGGGGCCGCCGCCGATGACGGCGAGGCCGGGGAGGGATGTCAGGTGCATGGCGCGATTATGCTTGTTGCCCGCCCCGAACTCCGAGCCCTGCGTGCCTTACACCCCGATCGTCGCCACCCTCGGTTACGTGCTTTCGCCCGACGGCCGCCGCTGCCTGATGGTCCATCGCAACGCCCGGCCGGGCGACAACCACCTGGGCAAGTACAACGGCCTGGGCGGCAAGCTCGAACCCGACGAGGACGTGATGGCCGGCATGCGTCGGGAAATCCGCGAGGAGGCCGGCATCGAATGCCTGTCGCTGCGCCTGCGCGGCACGGTCAGCTGGCCGGGTTTCGGCAAGCACGGCGAGGACTGGCTGGGTTTCATCTTCGTGGTGGACGTGTTCGCGGGCGAGCCGCCGGCCAGCAACGCCGAGGGAGACCTGCACTGGGTCGAGATCGACCGGCTGGGGGAGCTGCCGCTCTGGGAGGGTGACCGCCATTTCCTGCCCTTGGTGTTCGACGCCGACCCGCGGCCCTTCCACGGGGTGATGCCCTACCAGGCCGGGCGCATGGTGTCGTGGTCCTATTCGCGCTGAAAAGCGGCAAAAATGCTGTTAAGTTCGGTGAAGTGGATTGAATCGGTCGTTTGAAATGTCGACGCCGGGCGGGATAACCTAAATTTTACGCCCCCCCGCGTATCCTTAACGGGTGGCAAACCGCACCCCTTGGGTTTGTCCCGGCTTTGCTTTCCTTCGTGATCGCCTGGCCCCGCTTCCCGGGGCATTCCGTCGCCTGGCCTGGGCCGCGGGACGATCGCGCTGTCCTTTCATCACGCCAAGGAGCGCCGCATGACCGACACCACCAACAGCATTTCCGACCTCATCGAAATCAGCGAGGACGGGATCGCGTTTTACGAAGAAGCGGCGCAGAAGGTGAAGGACAAGAAACTCAGCACCCTGTTCACCCGCCTGGCCAAGGCCAAGTCGGAGCTGGCGCAGGAGCTGTCGGGCGAGATCAAGGCGCCGGCCAAGGCCGCCAAGAAGACCGCCAAGAAGCCGCCGAGCAGCCTCGGCGAGCTCAGCAAGGTTTACGCCGGCCTGCTCAAGCAGTGGCCGGATTCGGCCTCCGAGCGCTACCTGCGCATGGCCGAGATCGAAGGCCAGCTCCAGACCACTTTCCAGAAAGTCGTGCTCGACCGCGACCACAGCTTCGTGGTCCGCGTGCTGGCCAAGCAGTACGTCAGCAAGGCCGAAGTCCTGAACAAGGAACTGCGCGCCTGCCAGCGCAACGCCTGAGCCCCTGGCTCCGGCCCTGGCTTGAAAAGCCTTCAACACGGATCAAAGCCGATAAAGAGCGGATTACACGGATAGAGCACATTCAATTCAAAACGCTTTATCCGTGTTCATCCGTGTCAATCCGATCTTATCCGTGTTCAAAATAAAAAACCGCCCGGTCGCCCGGGCGGTTTTTTTGTGCCAGCAGCGCAGGCGGCTTACTTGCGACCGACGGGCTCGTCCAGGCCACGGCGCACCAGCAGCGGGCCCACTTCCGGGTCACGGCCGCGGAAGTCGCGGAAGAGCTGCATGGCGTCCACGCTGCCGCCGCGCGAAAGCAGGGTCTGGCGGAAATGGTCGCCGTTCTCGCGCTTGAGTCCGCCGTTTTCCTTGAACCATTCCACCGACTCGGCGTCGAGCACTTCGGACCACAGGTAGGCGTAGTAGCCCGCCGAGTAGCCGCCCATGATGTGCGAGAAGTAGGTGCTGCGGTAACGCGGCGGCACCGGCGCGTAATCGAGGCCCACGGCCTTGAGCGCCTCGGCCTCGAAGGCCAGGGTGTCGCTGGGCACCTGGTCGGCGCTGAGCTGGTGCCACTTCTGGTCGAGCATGGCCGCGGCCAGGTATTCGGTGGTGGCGTGGCCCTGGCCGTACTGCTCGGCGGCCATCACCTTGTCCAGCAGTTCCTGCGGGATGGGTTCGCCGGTCTGGTAGTGCTTGGCGTAGTTGGCCAGCACCGACGGGTAGGTGGCCCACATCTCGTTGACCTGCGACGGGTACTCGACGAAGTCGCGCGGCACCGACGTACCGGAGAACTGCGGGTACTTCACGTTCGAGAACAGGCCGTGCAGGGCATGGCCGAACTCATGGAACATCGTGGTGACCTCGTCGAAGGTCAGCAGGGTGGGCTGGCCTTCCGACGGCTTCGGGATGTTGAGGTGGTTGGCCACCACCGGCTTGCTACCGGTCAGGCCGTTCTGCGGCACGTAGGCGTTCATCCAGGCGCCGCCGCGCTTGCTCGGGCGGGCGTAGAAGTCGCCCAGGAACAGGCCCAGCGGGGTGCCGTCGGCCTCGAACACCTCCCACACGCGCACGTCCGGGTGGTAGGTGGGCAGGTCGGTACGCTCCTTGAACTCCAGGCCGTAGAGCTGGTTGGCGGCGTGGAAGACGCCGTTTACCAGCACGTTGTCGATCTCGAAGTAGGGGCGCAGCTGCGATTCGTCGAAGGCGTACTTCTGCTGGCGTACCTTCTCGGCGTAGAAGGCCCAGTCGGCGGCCTCGAGCTGGAAGCCGCCGTTTTCGGCGTCGATGATGGCCTGCATCTCGGCGGCCTCGCGGCGGGCGTTGGCCACCGCGGCCGGGGCCAGGTCGGACATCAGCTTGTTGACGGCCTCGACGCTGCCGGCGGTTTCGTCCTCGAGGATGTAGTCGGCGTGGTTGTCGTAGCCGAGCAGGGCGGCGCGCTCGGCGCGCAGCTTGGCGACGCGGGCCACGATTTCGCGGTTGTCGAACTCGTTGCCGCGGGCGCCGCGCACCAGCGAGGCGGCCATGATCTGCTGGCGCAGCTCGCGGTTGGTGAGGCTGGTCAGCGGCGGCTGGCCCGAGGTGTTCTGCAGGGCGATCAGGTACTGGCCTTCCTTGCCGGCGGCCTTGGCGGCCTCGGCGGCGGCGGTGATGGCCTCGGCCGGCAGGCCGTCGAGCTTGGCCACGTCGTCGACCAGCACGCCCGAGGCGTTCACTTCCTTGAGCACGTTCTGGCTGAAGGTGGTGGCCAGGCTGGCCAGTTCGGCGTTCATGCCCTTGAGCGTTTCCTTGTCGGCGTCCGACAGGTTGGCGCCGGCGCGCACGAAATCGATGTAGTAGCGCTCGAGCAGGCGCTTGGACTCCGGGTCCAGGCCCAGCGAATCACGCTGGTCGTGCAGCGACTTGATGCGGGCGAAGAGCTTGCCGTCGAGCAGGATGGCGTCCTGGTGGGCGGCAAACTTCGGCGCCATCTCGGCCTGGACCTTCTGGATGGTCTCGTTGGTGTGGGCGCCGGCGAGGTTGCCGAAGACGGCGGCGGTGCGGTTGAGCAGGGCGCCGGTCTTTTCCATCGCGACGATGGTGTTCTCGAAGCTCGGGGCCTCGGCGTTGTTGGCGATGGCGTCGATCTCGGCGCGCTGCTCGCTCATGCCTCGCTCCAGCGCCGGCGCGTAGTGCTCGTCCTTGATCTTGTCGAAGGCGGGCATCTGGTAGGGCAGTTCGCTCACCACGAAGAACGGGTTGTCGGCGGCCGGGGCGGCGGCGCTGGCTTCTTCGGCGGCGGGCGCCTGCGGCGCGTCGGCCTGCTGGCAGGCGGACAGGGACAGGCCCAGGGCGATGGCGGCGGCCAGGGCAAGCGGCTTGCTGGAATTCATGCAGGTTCCTCGGGAGCAGGGTGGGGCGGAAGCCCCAGAGGGTAGCGCATGCCCTGGTTACGTCCCCATGACGAAAGGCAGGGGTGCCCGGCTTGGGGTAGGCTTCCCGCGTCCCTTCCCGGAGCCCGCCATGACTACCGCATTCGACTTCTCCGCCACCGGCATCGACGGCCAGCCCCGGTCCCTGGACGCCTGGCGCGGCAAGGTGCTGCTGGTGGTGAACACCGCCTCCAAGTGCGGCTTCACGCCGCAGTACACCGGCCTGGAAAAGCTCTGGCGCGACTACGGCGACCGCGGCCTGGTGGTGCTGGGCTTCCCCTGCGACCAGTTCGGCCACCAGGAGCCGGGCGACGAGGCCGAGATCCGCAATTTCTGTTCGCTCACCTACGACGTCAGCTTCCCGATGTTCGCCAAGGTCGAGGTCAACGGCGCTGGCACCCACCCGCTGTGGAAGTGGCTCAAGTCGGAGAAGTCCGGCCTGCTGGGGCTCGAAGGCATCAAGTGGAACTTCACCAAGTTCCTGGTGGGCCGCGACGGCCAGGTCATCAGGCGCTACGCGCCGACCGACAAGCCCGAGTCGATGGCGAAGGACATCGAGAAGGCGCTGGACTGAGCCCGGCGCAGCCTATTTCTCGACGAAGGCGCGCTCGAACACGTACTCGCTGGGGGTGCCGATGCGTGGCGCCGAGGTGAAGCCGCGGCCGTCGAGGATGGTCCGGAAGTCGGCCAGCATCTGCGGGCTGCCGCAGATCATGGCGCGGTCCCGGGCCGGGTCCAGGGCGTCCAGGCCAAGGTCGCGCTGCATCTGCCCGGAGTCGAACAGGGTGGTAAGCCGGCCCGGGTGGCGGAAGGGTTCGCGGCTGACGGCCGGGTAATAGAGCAGCTTCTCGCTGATCACCGGGCCCAGGTGTTCGTGCCGGGGCAGTTCGCGGGTGATGTAGTCGTGGTAGGCCAGGTCGGCCACGTTGCGCACGCCGTGGGTCAGGATGACGCGCTCGAAGCGCTCGTAGGTCTCCGGGTCCTTGATGATGCCCAGGAACGGCGCCAGGCCGGTGCCGGTGGCCAGCAGGTACAGGTTCCGGCCCGGGTGCAGGTCGGAAATGAGCAGGGTCCCGGTGGGCTTGCGGCTCACCAGCAGGTCGTCGCCGGGCTGGATGTGCTGCAGACGCGAGGTGAGCGGGCCGTCGGGCACCTTGATGGAGAAGAACTCCAGGTGCTCCTCCCAGTTGGCGCTGGCGATCGAATAGGCGCGCATCAGCGGCTTGCCGTTGACCTCCAGGCCGATCATCACGAACTGGCCGTTTTCGAAGCGCAGGCCGTCGTCGCGGGTGGTGGTGAAGCTGAAATAGGCGTCGGTCCAGTGGCGGACGGTGAGCACACGCTCGGTGGCGAAGGCGGACATGGGGGACCCGTGGGGTGGGGGACCGGCGGGCGGCGGCGGGCGGTCCGATAACCCGTCATTCTAAAGCATTAGCTTTCGGCGCAGTAAGCGGGTATGTTCGGCGGACTGCGGTTGCCGGGTTTCACGGCCGATCGTGGGTACCCAACTTACCGTTACAAGGAATGAGATATGTCTGACCGTCAGACCGGCACCGTGAAGTGGTTCAACGACGCCAAGGGCTTTGGCTTCATCACCCCCGAGAGCGGCGAGGACGTGTTCGTCCACTTCCGCTCCATCCAGGGCACTGGTTTCAAGTCCCTGCAGGAAGGCCAGAAGGTCACCTTCAAGGTCGTGAAGGGCCAGAAGGGCATGCAGGCGGACGAAGTGCAGCCGATGTAAGGCGCCTCGCCGTCGCCCAACCAGGCCCCGGTCGGCAACGACCGGGGCCTTGGTTTTTCAGGGGCCGCGATTTGCGCCGGCCCGGCGCATGGCCTAGCCTATGCGCCCTTTCTCCCGCCGCCGGGTTCCCGGCCGGCACCCCCGAGGTCATTCCATGCAGATCGCCGAGCGCACCGTCGCGTCCTTCCACTACACCCTGACCGACGACGCGGGCAAGGTCATCGACTCCTCGGCCGGCGCCCAGCCGCTGGCCTACCTGCACGGCGCCGGCAACATCGTGCCGGGCCTGGAGAAGGCGCTCGAGGGTCGCAGCGCGGGCGACAAGTTCGACGTCGTGGTGTCGCCGGAAGAAGGCTACGGCACCCCGAACGAGATGCTGATCCAGGTCGTGCCGCGCGAGGCTTTCCAGGGCGTGGACGAACTCGAGGTCGGCATGCAGTTCCAGGCCCAGACCCCGCAGGGCGCCATCTCGGTGGTGATCGCCAAGATCGAGGACGGCATGGTCACCGTCGACGGCAACCACCCGCTGGCCGGGCAGAACCTCAACTTCGCCATCGAGGTGGTCGAAGTTCGCGAGGCCAGCGTCGAGGAAGTCCTGCACGGCCACGTGCACGGCGCCGGCGGCCACCACCACTGACCGCCATGGCGAACGCGCCCGGCCAGCTCATCAACGACGACGCCGGGCTGCGCGAGCTGCTCGGCCGGGTGCGGCGCATCGCCGTGCTCGGCATCAAGACCGAGACCCAGCGCGGCCAGCCGTCCATCGACGTGCCGCGCTACATGGAGCGCGCCGGCTACGACATCGTGCCGGTGCCGGTGTATTACCCCGAGGTCGAACGCATCCTCGGCCGGCCGGTGTTCCGCCGGCTGGCGGATATCCCGGGCGAGGTCGACCTGGTGAATGTGTTCCGGCGTTCGAGAGACCTCGCGCCGCACCTCGACGACATCCTCGCCAAGCGCCCGAAGGCCGTCTGGCTGCAACTGGGCATCCGCGACGACGCCTTCGCCGCCGCCCTGCTGGCTGCCGGCATCGACGTGGTGCAGGACCGCTGCATCCTGGTCGACCACCAGCGCCTGCTCGGCACCTGCTGACCCTGCCAGGCGTCACCCTGCGCACCGGCACGTGCCGGCCACGCGCCCTCTTCGGCAAAGTCGAACCACGGCCGGGCGGCCCGATCGCCCCGCTGCCGATCGTCCATTGCGTGGGGGCTCCATGGCTTGTGAGTTGCGCGTCGAAGGCGTGGGTTTCCGGTATCCGAACGGCCACGAGGCCTTGTCCGGCATCGACCTGGACCTGGGGCCCGGCATCCTGGGCCTGCTGGGCCCGAACGGCGCCGGCAAGTCCACGCTCATGCGCATCCTGGCCACCCTGGCGAAGCCCGGCAGCGGGCGCGTGCTGTGGAACGGCGTGGACACGGCCGGCAAGCCCGACGCGCTGCGCGCCGAACTCGGCTACCTGCCGCAGGACTTCGGCGTCTACCCGGCGCTGAGCGCGCGCGAATTCCTGGCCTACCTGGCCGCGGTGAAGGGCCTGCCCTCGCGGGTGGCCGGCGAAAGGGTGGAAGAATGCCTGGCCATGGTCGGGCTGGCGGAAGCCGCCGACCGGCGCCTGGGCGGATTTTCCGGCGGCATGCGCCAGCGCGTCGGCATCGCCCAGGCGCTGCTCAATGATCCGAAACTGCTGATCGTGGACGAACCCACGGTCGGGCTCGATCCGGAGGAGCGCCTGCGCTTCCGCCACCTGATCACCGACTTGGCCGGCCATCGCCTGGTCATCCTGTCCACCCACATCGTTTCCGACATCGAGGCCAGCGCAACCACGCTGGCGGTGATGGCGAAGGGCCGGCGCCTGTTCCATGGCGAGCCCGAGGCGCTGGTTGCTCTGGCCCGCGGCCATGCCTGGGACTGGACCGTGCCCGAGGCCGCGCTGGCCGAGGCGCGCGGCCACCTCGCCATCAGCAGTTCGCTGCGCCGGCCCGACGGCATCCGGCTGCGCGTGGTGTCGGCCGATGCCCCGGGCCCGGGCGCCACCGAAGTGGAGCCCAGCCTCGAAGACGCCTACCTCTGGCTGCTGGATCGCCACGGGGCGCGCTGACATGGACGCGCTTCGCCGCTTCGCCGCGATCGTCACCGCCGACTTCCGCGAGCGCAGCCGCAGTACGCGCTTCTGGGTGGTGTTGGGCGCGATGGGCATCGCCACCTGGTGGCTGTTCCCGCCGGCGGAGGCGGGCTACCTGACGGTCGGATTCGGCGGCGCGCGCGGCCTGTACAACAGTGCCTGGGTCGGCATGGTGCTGGGCCTGCTGTACGCGAGCATGGTGTCGCTGGCGGGCTTCTACATCGTGCGTGGCACCCTGGCGCGCGATTTCGAGACGCGGGTCTGGCAGTTGCTGGTGGCCACGCCCATGACGCGCCCCGGCTACCTGCTGGCGAAGTGGTCGAGCCACATGCTGGTGTTCGCCCTGCTGCTGGCGCTGGGCCTGTGCGTGGGCCTGGCGGCGCAGTGGCAGCGCGGCGAGTCCACCGCCATCGACGCCTGGCAGCTGGTGCTGCCCAGCCTGGTGTTCGCGATGCCGGCGCTGGGCGTGGCGGCGTTTTTCGCCATCCTTTTCGACCTGCTGCCCTGGCTGCGGCGCAGCGGCGGCAATGTCCTCTATTTTTTCCTCTGGATCTTCGTCTTCATCAGCCTGGCCGAACGCTTCGACCCGGTGGACCACGCCTGGGCGGCGAACACCTGGCTGAGCGAACCCACCGGCCTGTCGCTGGCCATGCGCGACATCGGTGCCTGGCTGGAGCTGGCCGAGCCCGGCCTGGAAGCGGGCGACTTCAGCATCGGCGTGAGCATCATGGAAGGCGGCATTCGCACCTTCGCCTGGGAATCGTGGTCGCCGCGCGCTTGGGACTTGCTGGGCCGCGCGCTGTGGCTGCTGGCTGGCATGGCCGGCGTGGTGGCGCTGTCGCCGCTGCTCGACTGGGCCGCGGCCCGCAGCGAGGCGCGCACCGGTGCCAACGACGAGCGCCCCGGCCTGCGCCTGCGCTGGCTCGACGCGCTGCTGCGCCCGCTGGAAGGTTTCGCTGCCGGCCGCCTGGTCGCGGCGGAAGCCAAGCTGGTGCTGCGCCAGCGCCGCCTGACCTGGTGGCTGGCCCTGGCCGTGCTCTGGGGCGTGCAGGTTTTCGCGCCGGCAAAGGGCCAGGCCGTGGCGGTGATCCTGGCCTGGCTGCTGTGCGTGGACGTCTTCGCGCGCGGCGCGCTGCGCGAGCGCGACACCGGCACCGGGGGGGGGGGGGGGGGGCGCCCCGGGGGGGGGGGGGGGGGGGGGGGGGGGGGGGGGGGGGGGGGGGGGGGGGGGGGGGGGGGGGGGGGGGGGGGG
>JAIBEO010000029.1 GCA_019459185.1 Rhizobium sp.
CCCCCCCCCCGGGCCCCCAACCCCCCCCAATTGCCCCCCCCGGGGCCCCCCCCCCCACCCGGGCGGGGGGCCCCGCCCCGGCGGCGGGCCTCACTGGGCCGCCTGGGCCCCGCGGTCGCGGTCGGCCAGCTGGCCGACGCGTTCGACGTAGCGCTGGGTCTCGGCATAGGGCGGCACGCCGCCGTGGCGGTCCACCGCACCTTCGCCGGCGTTGTAGCCGGCCGCCGCCAGGGTCAGGTTGCCCTGGTAGCGCTTGAGCAGCCAGGCCAGGTACTGCACGCCGCCGCGGATGTTCTGGGCCGGGTCGAACACATCCGACACGCCGAAGCGGCTGGCCGTGGCCGGGATCAGCTGCATCAGGCCCTGGGCGCCGGCGTGGGACACGGCGTTCGGGCGGAAGGCCGACTCGGCGTGGATGATCGCCCGCACCACGGCCTCGTCCACGCCGAATTCCTGCGCGGCGGCCTTCACCTCACCCGAGTAGGCCTCGAGGTTGAGCCGCACGGTGCCGAAATCCACGCCCGGCAGCAGGCCGCAGGCGTAGCAGGTCTCGACGTAGCTGAACAACATTTGCGCGCCGCTGCCGGCCGGGCGCACGTTGGTGTAGTGCGTCACGCCGTCGCGCTCGTACTTGTAGACCGCGCCGCGGGTTACCCGGGCGCCGGCGGAAGCATCGGCCGCGGCCAGTGACTGCCCTGCCCCGGCCGTGCGGAAGTTGACCCGCGCGGCGCCTGGCTGGCTGCCGCCCCCGCCACCCGACGCGGCCGCAACCGGCGCCGCGGCGCGGGGCCGGGCATCGGCCTGGCTGAAGGTGGACACCACCTTGCAGCTGGCGCCGGCGATCTTCTGGCCGGTGTAGTTGGGGATGCCGTCGGCGCCGGTGCAGCGGTACAGCGTGCCCGCCGCGGCCGGGAAGGCGGCGGCGGCCAGCAGGCAGGCCAGCAGGGCGGGACGGAGGTTCATGGGCGCGAGGTTTACTCCTGCCGGGGCCGCTTGCCAAGTGGCGCCCCTCCCCCGCGCTACACTATCGCCCCCCTCCGGAACGGATTAACCGCCGCCATGCCCGGGACTTCGCCTGCCAAAGGCAAGCTCTACATCAAGACCCACGGTTGCCAGATGAACGAGTACGACTCGGCCCGCATGGCCGACGTGCTCGCCGCCGAACACGGCCTGGAACTGACCCAGGACGAGGCCGAGGCCGACGTCATCCTGGTCAACACCTGCTCGATCCGGGAAAAAGCCCAGGAGAAGGTGTTCTCCCAGCTCGGCCGCTGGAAGCACCTCAAGAAGGACAAGCCGGTGCTGATCGGCGTCGGCGGCTGCGTGGCCAGCCAGGAGGGCGAGGCCATCCTCACGCGCGCGCCCTTCGTCGACCTGGTGTTCGGCCCGCAGACCCTGCACCGCCTGCCCGGCATGATCGACGCCCGCCGCGACAGCGGCCGCCCGCAGGTGGACGTGAGTTTCCCCGAGATCGAGAAGTTCGACCGCCTGCCCGAGCCGCGCGCGGAGGGGCCGACGGCCTTCGTGTCCATCATCGAGGGCTGCTCAAAGTACTGCTCGTTCTGCGTGGTGCCCTACACCCGTGGCGAGGAAGTGAGCCGCCCCTTCGACGACGTGCTGCTCGAATGCGCCCAGCTGGCGGCGCAGGGCGTGCGCGAGATCCACCTGCTGGGCCAGAACGTCAACGCCTACCGCGGCGCCACCGCCGACGGCGACGAGGCCGACCTGGCCCTGCTCATCCGCGCCATCGCCCAGCTCGAGGGCGTGGACCGCATCCGCTACACCACCTCGCATCCGGTCGAGTTCACCGACAGCCTGGTCGAAGCGCACCGCGACGTGCCGCAGTTGGCCAGCTTCCTGCACCTGCCCGTGCAGTCGGGCTCGGACCGCATCCTGGCGGCGATGAAGCGCGGCCACACCGCGCTCGAGTACAAGGCCAAGATCCGCCGCCTGCGCGAGGCCAAGCCCGGCATCGTGATCAGCTCGGATTTCATCGTCGGTTTCCCCGGCGAAACCGAACGCGATTTCGAAGCCACGATGAAGCTCATCGAAGACGTGGGCTTCGACCAGAGCTTCTCGTTCGCCTATTCGCGCCGCCCCGGCACGCCCGCCGCCAACCTGCACGACGAGGTGCCGGCCGAAGTCGCCAACGCCCGCCTGCAGCGCCTGCAGGCGGCGATCAATGCCAACGCCCGCAGGATTTCCGAGGCCATGGTCGGCACCATCGAGCGCGTGCTGGTGGAAGGCCCCAGCGCCAAGGACCCGGCCGAACTCACCGGCAAGACCGAGAACATGCGCAACGTGAACTTCCCCGGCCCGCGCCGCCTGGTGGGCCAGTTCGTCGACCTGCGCATCACCGAGGCCCGTACCAATTCGCTGCGCGGCGAAGTGGTGGCGGTGGCCGGGGAGGCGCTGGCATGAGCAAGCGCGGCCAGCGCGATTTCGCGCTCGAACCCGAGGACAACGTCCGGCTGGCGAACCTGTGCGGCCCCACCGACGAACACCTGCGCCTGGTCGAACTTCGCCTCGGCGTGGAAGTGGCCAACCGCGGCCACGTGTTCCGCGTCACCGGCGACGAGGCGGCGGTGGAGGCGGCGGAAAAACTGCTGCGTGCGCTCTACGAAGAAGCCGCCTTCGAAACCCTGGACCCGCACAAGATCCACCTGCGCTTGGGCCAGGCCAACCTCGAGCGGCTCGACCAGGGCCATGCGCCGCAGGAAGTAGCCATCCGGGTCAAGCGCGGCACCGTGCGCGGCCGCGGCGCCAACCAGGCGAAGTACCTGCACGCCATCGCCACCCACGACATCAACTTCGGCATCGGCCCGGCCGGCACCGGCAAGACCTTCCTGGCCGTGGCCATGGCGGTCGAGGCCTTGAATGAAAGCCGCGTGCAGCGCCTGCTGCTGGTGCGCCCGGCGGTGGAAGCCGGCGAGAAACTCGGCTTCCTGCCCGGCGACCTGAGCCAGAAGGTCGACCCCTACCTGCGCCCGCTCTACGACGCGCTGTACGAAATGCTGGGCGTGGAGAAGGTGGCCAAGCTGCTCGAGCGCAACGTCATCGAGATCGCGCCGCTGGCCTACATGCGCGGCCGCACGCTCAACGACGCCTTCATCATCCTCGACGAGGCGCAGAACACCTCCATCGAGCAGATGAAGATGTTCCTCACCCGCATCGGCTTCGGCTCCACCGCGGTGATCACCGGCGACCTGAGCCAGATCGACCTGCCCAAGCACCAGAAATCCGGCCTGCGCGACGCCATCGACGTGCTGCGCGGGGTGGAAGGCATCAGCTTCACTTTCTTCACCGCCCACGACGTGGTGCGGCATCCGCTGGTGGCACGCATCGTCCGGGCTTACGATGCCCGGGACGGGAAGGAGTCGCAGGAATGACCAAGGGTCCGGTGCAACTCGATGTCGGCGTCAGCTACGGCCTGCCCCGCAAGGGCCTGCCCAGCGCCGCCAGTTTCCGCAAATGGGCCGCCGCGGCCGCCGAGGGCCGCATCCGGCGCGCCGACCTGGCCATCCGGCTGGTGGACGCCAAGGAAGGCCGGGCCCTGAACCGGCACTACCGCGGCAAGGACTACGCCACCAACGTGCTCAGCTTCCCGGCCGACCTGCCCGAGGGCGTCGAACTGCCCCTGCTGGGCGACCTGGTCATCTGCGCCCCCGTGGTGGCCAAGGAAGCCCAGGACCAGGGCAAGCCCCTGGCCGCCCACTACGCCCACCTAACGGTTCACGGCGTGCTGCACCTGCTGGGCCTGGATCATGAGGACGAGCGCGAGGCCGAGGCCATGGAACAGCTCGAGCGCGAGATCCTGGCGGGGCTGGGGCTGCCGGATCCTTATTGAAGGCAGAAGCGAAGGTACCAGGTTCATTTTCCCGGGTTGGG
>JAIBEO010000043.1 GCA_019459185.1 Rhizobium sp.
GCGTCGCCGCCGCCGGCACGGTCGATGTTGGTGACGTTGGGCATCTTCGGGGTCGAGGCCGGGGTACGGGTGGCCGCGCTGCCATCCACACTTGGTGGCTGGGCGGCTCCGGGGGATCTACCCGCCAAAACCCTGGTTCACCACCCCGGCGCGGGTGGTTATTCCGCCCGCCCGGTTCCGCGCCGACCCCGAATTCCCCAGAGGCCCCCAATGTTGAAGTCCCCGCTCGCCCGCACCGGGCTGTTCCTCGCGATCTCGGCCCTGCTGGCGCCGAAGCTGGTCCTGGCCCAGGACGTGGCCACCCAGGCGCCCAACGGCCAGGCCACGGCCGCCCAGTCCGGCCCGACCGAAGCCGAGCTCGACGCGATCGCCAACCAGCCGTCGGTGCTCGACCAGGTCGAGGTGGTGGGTGAATACATCCCGCAGCCGCTGCTCGAGACCTCGGAAGTGGTTTCGGTGCTGACCGCGGAAGACTTCAAGCGCAGCGGCGACGGCAATGCCGCCGAGGCGCTCTCGCGCGTGAGCGGCCTGAGCCTGGTGGGCGGCCGCTTCATCTATGTGCGCGGCCTCGGCGAGCGCTATTCCGCCGCGGTGCTCAACGGCTCGGCCCTGCCCAGCCCGGAGCCGCTGCAGCGCGTGGTGCCGCTGGACCTGTTCCCGAGCAGCGTGATCGACAACGTGGTGGTGCAGAAAACCTACTCGGCCCGCTACCCGGGCGAGTTCGGCGGCGGCATCATCGACCTGCAGACCGTCGCGGTGCCCGACGAACCCTTCTTCTCGGTTTCGATCGGCTCCGGCGGCGACACCGAAACCACCTACCACTCCGGCCTGACCTACTACGGCTCAGAGACCGATTTCCTGGGTTACGACGACGGCACCCGCGACATGCCGCGCGCTCTGCGCGACGCTATCGCCACCGGCAACCGCGTCGACCTGAGCAACTTCAGCCAGGCCGAGCTCGACGCCATCGGCCGCAGCCTGGTGAACGCGCCGCTGAACCTGCTGCAGCGCGACGACCAGATCGACCCGGACTTCAGCGCCGAACTCGCCGGCGGCCGCAAGCTCGAGCTCGACTGGGGCAGCCTGGGCGTGATCGCCGTGGCCGGCTACGACAACAGCTGGCAGACCCGCCAGGGCGTGCAGCAGGAAGGCATCGTCGAGAACGGCGTGATCTCGCCGCGCACCGACTACGACTTCGCCTCCACCCAGAACGACGTGAACGTGAACGGCCTGGTGGGCCTGGGCGCCGAATGGGGCGACCACGAGATCCGCTGGACCAACCTTTACGTGCACAGCACCACCAAGGAAGCCCGCAGCCGCTTCGGCAACGACGAGGCCGCCGGCGCCACCGTGCGCGACGACTACACCGAGTGGTTCGAGCGCGAACTGCTCAATACCCAACTCGCCGGCAAGCACGCCTTCGGCGAGTACAAGGACTTCACCATCGAGTGGCGCGCCGCCTACGCCGAGACGACCCGCGAGGCGCCGTACGAGAAGGGTATCCGCTACCGCCTGGTGGACGGCGTGTTCCTGCACAACGCCTCGCAGGAGCAGAACTACACCCGCTTCAGCACCGTCGAGGACGACGTGGCCAGCGCCGGCGTCGACTTCGGCTACCTGCTGGCCACCGACGACCGCGACTACCAGCTCAGCGCCGGCCTGGCCTGGTCGGACAACGACCGTGCCGCCGAGTCGCGCGAGTTCCGCTTCCTGGCCCTGGACGGCTCGCTGCCGCTCAACATCCAGATGGAGCGCGTGGACTTCCTGCTCTCGCACCCGAACATCGGCCCGGGCCTGCTGGGCCTGCGCGAGACCACCGGCGCCGACGGCGCCGCGGCCTACGACGCCAACCTCGAGACCCGCGCCGTCTACTTCCAGGCCGAAACCCAGATCACCCCGATGCTGCGCGCCACCGCCGGCGTGCGCTACGAAAGCGCCAAGCAGTCGGTGACCCCGGTGGACCTGTTCAGCTCCACGCCGCTGCCCACCGCCGCGCCGCTGGACAACGACTACTTCCTGCCGGCCGCCACCGTCACCTGGAACTTCCGCGAGGACATGCAGCTGCGCTTCGGCGCCTCGAAGACCATCGCCCGCCCGCAGTTCCGCGAGCTGGCGCCGCAGCAGTACCTCGACACCGACAGCGACCGCCTGTTCATCGGCAACCCCTACCTGGTCGACACCGAGCTCACCAACTTCGACGCACGCTGGGAGTGGTACTTCGGCGAGGGCGAGTACTGGACCGTCGGCGGCTTCTACAAGCAGCTCGACAAGCCGGTGGAGGCGATCATCAACGAAGCCGCCTCGACCGTGCAGCAGACCTACATCAACGCGCCGGAGGCGACGCTGCTGGGCCTGGAGACCGAGTACAAGAAGTACTTCGACCTGCCCTTCGAGGCGGCGGTGTTCGGCGACAGCCGCCTGTTCCTGTCGCTCAACTACACCTGGACCGACACCGAGGTTTCGGTCGGCGCCGACGACGTGGTCTACCCGCTGGCCGGCGCCGGCTCGCCGCGCCCGGCTTCGGAGCTGGTGCGCGACGGCAGCCAGCTGCAGGGCCAGTCCGAGCACCTGGCCAACCTGCAGTTCGGCCTCGAGGACGCCAGCACGGGGTCGCAGGCCATCCTGCTGGTCAACCACGCCAGCGAGCGCATCTCCGCCCGCGGCCGTCCGGGCCAGCCGGACCTGATCCAGGAGCCGGGCACCTTCGTCGACCTGGTGCTGCGCCGCGGCTTCCAGGCCTGGGGCCAGGACCTGAGCGTGTCCTTCGAAGCCCGCAACCTGCTGGGCGAGGACTACGAGGAATACCAGGAGCTCGGCGGCGGCCGCGTCGACATCAACAAGTACGACCTGGGCACGAGCTACTCGGTCAGCGTGACGGCAAGGTTCTGATGCCCGACGCAAGACCGTCATCGGTAATGCGCCACCAGGGCCAGCCCGCGAGGGCTGGCCTTGGCCGTGTGGCGGGCCGGATTCCCGGAGCCCTGGCCGGGCGTGCGCCACGCCTGCTGCAGGCCGCGCTGGTGCTGGCGCTGCTCGCGCAGGCCGGCCACCTGGCCTGGGTGCTGCTGGCGCCGCTGCCGGCCGCGCAGACGGCCGCGCCGGTGCCGGCCCGGCGTGCACTCGATCCCGCGCTGGCCACGCAGGCCTTCGGCGGCGCGGGCACCGCGACTGCCCCGGGCATCGACGGCCTGGCCCTGCTGGGGCTGCGGCGCCAGGCCGATCCCGCACTGTCCACCGCCATCCTCGCCGACGGCGCCGGACTGCAGCGCGTGTACGGCGTGGGCGAAGACATCCGGCCCGGCCTGCGCCTTCAGGCCGTCGGCGCCGACCACGTGCTGCTGGCCGGCGCGGGCGGTACGCACCGCCTGGCGCTGCCGTCCGCCGTGTCCGCGCTGCCGGTGGCCGCACCCGCGCAGAAGGCGCCCGCGGAAGCGCCGGAACCGACCGGCGCCGCCATCGACCCGCGCCAGCTGCTGGCCGAGGCCGGCCTGCGCCCGCGCCTGCGCAACGGCCGCCTCGACGGCTTCACCCTGATCCAGCGCGGCGACGGCCGCGCGCTGCGTTCGGCCGGGCTGCGTTCCGGCGACGTGCTGCTGGCCGTCAACGGCGAAGAACTCACGCCCGAACGAATGGCCGAGCTCGGCCAGATGCTGCAGTCGGGCGCGGTCGCCGGCGGCGCCACCACCCTCACCCTCGAGCGCGACGACCAGCGCCACACCATCACGCTGCAGACGGAGTCCCCGTGACCACCATTACCGGCCGTTCCCTGGCCTGTGCCTTCGCCCTTGCCCTGCTGCCCGCGTTCGCCGCGGCGCAAGCCCCCGCCGACGAGCCCGCGGCCGAAGGGGGCCAGGCCCTGAACCTGCAGGGCGTGGACCTGCGTGCCTTCATCCAGGACGTGTCGCGCGCCACCGGCAGCACCTTCATCCTCGACCCGCGCGTACAGGGCTCCGTGACCATCACCAGCCAGGACGCGCTGGGCCCGGCCGACCTGCTGGGCGTGCTGCTGGCCACGCTGCGCGCCAACGGCCTGGTCGCCATTCCCACCGGCCACAACGCCTACCGCGTGGTGCCCGACGAGGGTGCCGCGCAGCAGCCGGCCTCGGCCGGCGATGGCGGCCTGGGTTACGCCACCGAAATCTTCCGCCTGCGCCACGTGGACGCCCGCACCGCCGCCGAAACGCTCAAGGCCCTGGTCGGCCGCGGCGGAGTGGTGGCGCCGACGCCGCAGGGCAACAGCCTGCTGGTGGCCGACTACGCCGACAACCTGGCGCGCCTGCGCGCCCTGGTGGCGCAGATCGACCAGGACCGCAGCGACATCCGCACCGTGCCGCTGCGCAACAGCTCGGCGCGCGAAATCGCCGCCGTGGTGTCGCAGCTGGTCGCGGCGCCGGGCGCCGGCGAAGGCGCGCGCCCGGGCACGCTCAGCGTCATCCCGGTGGAAAGCAGCAACGCCGTGATGCTGCGTGGCGACCCGGCCGCGGTTGAGCGCATCGCCACCGTGGTCACCGACCTCGACCAGCGCGCCTCCGCCAGCGCCGACGTGCGCGTGGTGCGCCTGCAGCACGCCAACGCCGAACAGCTGCTGCCGATGCTGCAGCAGCTGGTGGGCCAGGCGCCCGACGCGGCCACGCCCGCGGCCGCCGGCGCTGCGCAGGCCGCCAACGCGCCCGTCCCGGCCACGCCCTCCGGTCGCCGCGCCAACCTGGCGCGTTACCCGGGCGCCAACGCCATCGTCATCAGCGCCGACGCCGAAACGCAGCGCATGCTGGCCTCGGTGATCAGCCAGCTCGACACCCGCCGCGAACAGGTGCTGGTGGAGGCGATCGTGGTCGAGGTCTCCGACGGCACCGCCAAGAAGCTGGGCGTGCAGTTCCTGCTGGCCGGCAAGGACGGCAACGTGCCCTTCGCCGCCACCAACTTCCCCGGCGACGCGCCGGGCCTGCTGCCGCTGGTCGGCGCCGCCGCCGGCCGCGACGCCGAGGACGGCAGCTCCGAAGCCGACCTGCGCGACGCCGCGTTGCAGTCGCTGCTGGGCACCGCCGGCGGCCTGCTGGGCATTGGCGGCGGCAACAGCGACCGCCTGTTCGGCGCCATCATCAACGCCGTCAAGTCCGACAACCGCTCCAACCTGCTGTCCACGCCGTCCATCCTCACGCTCGACAACGAGGAGGCGCGCATCCTGGTCGGCCAGGAGGTGCCCATCACCACCGGCGAGGTACTGGGCGACAACAACGCCAACCCCTTCCGCACCACCCAGCGCCAGGACGTGGGCATCCAGCTCGAAGTGAAGCCGCAGGTGAACCCGGGCGGCGGCATCACCCTGTTCCTGCGCCAGGAAGTGTCGGCCGTGGCCGGCGTGCTCGGCGCGGGTTCGAACGACCTGATCCTCAACAAGCGCGAGATCGAAACCACCGTGCAGGTGGACGACGGCAACATCGTCGTGCTCGGCGGCCTGCTCGACCAGGGCGAGCAGCTCTCGGTGGACAAGATCCCGGTGTTGGGCGACATCCCGGTGGCCGGCGCACTGTTCCGCAGCAAATCGCGACAGAAGACCCGCACCAACTTGATGGTCTTCATCCGCCCCACCGTCATCCGCAACGCCGACGACGCCCGCAACGTCACCGCGCCGCGCTACGACTACATGCGCAGCCGCGACCCGGGCGTGGACGCCGGCGAACGTGCCGCGCTCGACGCCGTGGTGCAGGACTACCTGCGCACCGAGCCGCCGCGCGCCGACCAGGCCCCGCAGCCGTGACCGCGCCGGCCGCCCTCGACTACGGCTTCGCCAAGCGCCAGGGCGTGCTGCTGCTGGGCGGCGGCGAGCCGGCGCGCGTGGCCCTGCGCGAGGGCGCCGACCCGGCCGCGCTGCTGGAGCTGCGGCGCGCGCTGGGCCAGGCGATCGAAGTCGTGCCGCTGGCACGCGCCGACTTCGACCGCCGCCTGTCCGAAATCTACGCCGGCGACGCGCTGCACGGCGCCACCCTCGCCGGCCACGCCGACCTGGGCCCGCTCGACGCGCTGGCCGGCGAACTGCCGACCGCCGCCGACCTGCTCGAAGACCAGGACGACGCGCCGGTGATCCGCCTGATCAACGGCCTGATCGCCGAAGCCGCGCGCCAGGGTGCTTCCGACATCCACGTTGAACCCTTCGAGGCGGCGCTGCGCGTGCGCCTGCGCGTGGACGGCGTGATGCGCGAAGTGCTCAGCCTGCCGGCGCGGCTGGCACCGCTGCTGGTGTCGCGCGTGAAGGTGATGGCGCGGCTGGACATCGCCGAGAAGCGCCTGCCGCAGGACGGCCGCATCTCGCTCACGCTCGGCCAGCGCGCGCTGGACGTGCGCGTTTCCACCCTGCCCGCCCGGGGCGGCGAACGCGTGGTGATGCGCCTGCTCGACAAGGACCAGACCCTGCTGGGCCTGGACGAGCTGGGCATGCGCCCCGACGTGCTCGAAGCCCTGCGCGAAGCCCTGGCCCAACCGAATGGCATCGTGCTGGTCACCGGCCCCACCGGTTCGGGCAAGACCACCACGCTTTACGCCGGCCTCGCGCGCCTCAACGACGGCAGCCGCAACATCCTCACCGTCGAAGACCCGGTGGAATACGCCATCGCCGGCATCGGCCAGACCCAGGCCAACCCCAAGGTCGGCCTGACCTTCGCCGCCGGCCTGCGCGCCATCCTGCGCCAGGACCCGGACGTGGTGATGGTGGGCGAGATCCGCGACGCCGAGACGGCGCAGATCGCCGTGCAGGCCAGCCTCACCGGCCACCTGGTGCTGTCGACCGTGCACACGAACGACGCCGTCGGCGCGGTCACCCGCCTGCGCGACATGGGCATCGAACCCTTCCTGCTGGCGTCCACGCTGCGCCTGGTGCTGGCGCAGCGGCTGGTGCGCCGGCTCTGCCCGGCCTGCCGCGCACCGCGCGCCGCCGACGCCGGCAGCGCGCGCCTGATGGGTGCCGATTACACCGGCCCGCTGTTCCAGCCTGTGGGCTGCCCCGCCTGCGCCCACACCGGCTACCAGGGCCGCGTGGCCATTTATGAAGCCGTGCGCGTAGATGATGCGATGCGCCGTCTCGTGGGCCAGCAGGCCGACGAAGCGGCGGTGGCCGCGCATGCCTTCGCCCACGGCCCCGACCTGGCCGCCGCCGCGCGCGCCTGCGTCGCCGAGGGCGCCACCAGCGTCGAAGAAGCGCTGCGGGTGATCCGACAGGACGAACGTGGCCATGGCGGCGTTTGACTTCCTCGCCCTCGACACCGACGGCCGCGAGCGCCACGGCCATCTCGACGCGCCCAGCGAAGCCGAGGCGCGCGCCCGGCTCGAGCAGCGCCGGTGGCTGCCCGTGCGCGTGGCGCCGGCCGCCGCCGCGCCCGCGCGCGCCCGCACCGGCAAGCTCGGCGCCAAGGCGCTGGCGCTGGTGACGCGGCAGCTGGCCACCCTGGCCAGCGTCACGCCGCTGGAGGAAGCCCTGCACACGCTGGCCGCCCAGGCCGAGAACAAGCGCCTGCGCGAGGTGCTGGCGCGCACCCACGCCCACCTGGTCGAAGGCCACCGCCTGTCCGAAGCCATGGGCCGCGTCGAGGGCGCCTATCCGCCGCTTTACCGCGCGATGGTGGCCGCGGGCGAAAGCGCCGGCGCGCTGCCGGCCGTGCTCGAACGCCTGGCCGACATGCTCGAACGCCAGCAGGCGCTGCGCAGCAAGCTGCTGACCGCGCTGATCTACCCGGCCGCGCTGGCGCTCACCGCCGGCGCCGTGGTGGCGGCGCTGATGGGCTTCGTGGTGCCGAAGGTGGTCGAGCAGTTCGAATCCATGGGCCGCACGCTGCCGCTGCTGACGCGGGTGGTGATTTCGCTGTCGGAACTGGTTTCGCAGTGGGGCCTGCCGCTGCTGGTGCTGGCCGTGGCGCTGGGCATGGGCTTCGCCGCCACCCTGCGCAAGCCCGGGCCGCGCCTGGCCTTCGACCGCTGGCTGCTGCGGCTGCCGCTGGCCGGCCGGCTGGTGCGCGACGTGCACGCCGCGCTGATGGCGCGCACCCTGGCCACCGTGGTCGCCAGCGGCCTGCCGCTGATGGAAGGCCTGGCCATCACCGCCCGCACCGTGCACAACCGCGCGCTGCGCGAGGCCACCGAGGGCATGGTGGCGGCGATCCGCGAGGGCGGCAGCCTGTCGGCGGCGATGCGCCGCGCCGGCGTGTTCCCGCCCACCTTGCTGCACCTGGCCTCGAGCGGCGAAGAGAGCGGCCGGCTGGCGCCGCTGCTCGACCGCGCCGCCGACTACCTCGACCGCGAATTCCACACCTTCACCAGCCTGGTCCTGTCCCTGCTCGAACCCGCCATCATCGTGCTGCTCGGCGGCGTGATCGCGGTGATCGTGCTTTCCATCCTGCTGCCCATCCTGCAATTCAACACGCTCGTCACCGGCTGAACCGGAGCCATTCCATGCAAACCGCTGCCCCGCGCCGCGCCCGCGGCTTCACCCTGATCGAACTGATGGTCGTGATCGTCATCATCGGCCTGCTCGCCACCGTGGTGACGCTGAACGTGCTGCCCAGCCAGGACCGTGCCATGGTCGAAAAAGCGCGTGCCGACGTGGCGCTGCTCGAGCAGGCGGTGGAAAGCTTCCGCCTGGAAAACCTGGTCTACCCGCGCAACGAAGACGGCCTGCAGGCGCTGCTGAAGGCGCCGGCCGGCCTGGTGCGGCCCGAGCGCTATCGCCAGGGCGGCTACATCCGCCGACTGCCCGACGACCCCTGGGGCAATCCCTACCAGTACGCGTACCCGGGCCGCAGCGGGCGGTTCGACGTCTATTCCCTCGGTGCCGACGGCGCCGCGGGGGGCGAAGGCGATGGCGCCGACATCGGCAACTGGCAATAAGCGCGCGGCCGGCTTCAGCCTGGTCGAGCTGCTGGTCGTGCTGGCGGTGCTGGGCCTGCTGGGCGGCGCGGTGCTGCTGACGGCGCCGGCCGCGGGCGCGCGCGTCGGCGACCAGGCCGACCAGCTGGCCGCGCACCTGCAGCGCGCCCGCGAGGAAGCCGTGCTCGGAAACCGGGCCATCGCCCTACGCGTGGACGCGGGTGGCTACCGCTTCCTGCAGCGCCGCCTCGAGGGCTGGACCGAACTGTCAGCCTCGCCGTTCCAGCCGCGCGAGTTCCCCGAGGGCGTGGCGGTGCGTTTCCCGGGCGACCGCGGCCACGCCCGCTTCGAATTCGACCCTCTCGGCACGGCGACGCCGGCCGCACTGGTGCTGTCCGGCGACGGCCGTGCGCTGCGCATCACGCTCGACGACACCGGCGAGGTGGCCGTGCATGCGGCACGCTGAGGCCGGGTTCAGCCTGATCGAGATGCTGGTGGCCCTGGCGGTCTTCAGCCTGGCCGTGCTGGCGCTGCTGAACCTGTCGGGCCAGAACGCGCGCACCGCGGTGGTGGTGGAGGAACAGGTGCTGGCCGGTATCGTCGCCGACACCCTGGCCGCCGAGGCGCTGCTGCTCTCCGACGCCGAGCTCGCCAACGCCAGCGAAGGCACGGAAACCGCCGGTGACCGCCGCTGGCGCTGGCGCCGCACGCTGACGCCCACGGCGCAGCCCGGCCTGGTGCGCGTGGACGTCGCCGTGATGCCCGAGGGCGAAACGCGCACCGTGGTGGCGCTGGGCGTGTTCCGGGGGCAGCCATGAAGTCGCGTGGTTTCACTCTGGTGGAAATGCTGGTGTCGCTGTTCGTGTTCGCCCTGCTGTCGGCGGCAGGCGTGGCGGTGATGGCCTACACCGTGGACAACCAGGACAGCGTGTCGCTGCGCATGGACCGGCTGGGCGAACTGCAGCGCGCCCGCGTGCTGCTGCGCCAGGACCTGGCCCAGGCCGCGCCGCGGCGCGTGCGCGACGGCCGCGGCGAAGCGATGCGCAGCGCCTTCGTCGGCGCGCCCGAAGGCGTGGGCGACCCCGTGCTGGCCTTCACCCGGCGCGGCTGGGAAAACCCCGAACAGGCCCCGCGCGCCTCGCTGCAGCGCGTGGCCTGGCGGCTCGTCGACGACCGCCTCGAGCGTGTCGCCAGCCCCGCCGTGGACGGCGCCGAACCCGGCCCGCCGCAGGTGGTGCTGCGCGGCGTGCGCGAACTGCGCATTGCCTACCGCCACCACGGCCAGTGGAGCCCGGCCTGGCCCGGGGGCGCGGCCTCGGTACCCGACGCCGTCGAACTACGGCTGGCGCTGGACGGCGTGGGCGAGCTGCGCCAGGTGTTCCTTCTCGCGGGGCAGCAGCCATGAGCCGTGCGAGACAGACCGGCGTGGCCCTGCTCACCGTGCTGCTGCTGGTGGCGGTGATGTCGGTGCTGCTGGTGGCGGTGCTCGACGACATCCGCTTCGGCCAGCGCCGCGCCGGCAACGCCCAGGCCCAGGCCCAGGCGCAGTGGTACGCGCTGGGCGCCGAAGCCCTGGCGCAGGCGCAGCTGCGCCAGCTCTGGCGGCGCGACCGCCAGCGCACCACGCTCGAGGGCGGCTGGAACGGCCGCGCCGTGGTCTTCCCGGTCGAGGAGGGAATGATCGAGGCGCGCGTGGCCGACCACACCGCCTGCTTCAACCTCAACAGCGTGGTCGAAGGCGCCGGCGAAATGCTGCAGCGGCGCGAGGCCGGCATCCGGCAGTTCCGCGCCCTGATGGTGGCGCTGGACTTCACGCCGCGCCGCGCCACTGCGCTGTCCGACGCGCTGGCCGACTGGATCGATTCCGACGCCGTGCCCGCCGCCGCGGGCGCCGAGGACGCGGCCTACCTGGCCGGCGCCGCGCCCTACCGCAGCGGCGGCACCCTGCTGGCGGAAGTGAGCGAACTGCGCGCGATCCGCGGCTTCGACGCCGCAACCTACGCCCGCCTGCGCCCGCACGTGTGCGCGCTGCCCACGCCGGCGCCGACGCCCATGAACCTCAACACGCTCGGCCCCGGCGACGTGCTGCAGCTGGTGGCGCTGGTCGAGGGCCGCATCGGCCCCGACGCCGCGCGCGCCGCCATCGCCGCCCGCCCGCCCGGCGGCTGGCGCGAGCTGGCCGAATTCTGGGGCCGCCCGGAGCTGGCGCAGGCCCGGCCAGACGACGCCGCGCTGCAGCAGGCCAGCCTGCGCAGCCGCTATTTCGCCCTGCAGGCGCAGGTGCGCCACCTCGACGCCGAGGTGGTGATGAGCAGCCTGCTGGAACTCGACGACGCGGGCCAGGCCCGCACCCTCGCCCGCCGCTGGACGCCCGACGAATGAATGCCGCCCTGCACCTGCTGGTCCTGTCCGCCGATCCCGGCGTCCCCGACCTCGAACGTTTCGCCGACACGCAGGGCCACCGGCTCGAACGCCTGCCACCCGGCGCCACGCCGCGCCGCGTGCTGGCCGTACCCGCCAGCGAACTGGCGCTGCACCGGCTCGAGATGAAGGCGGCCACGCCGGCGCAGGCCCGCGCCGCCGCGTGGCACCTGCTCGACGGCCGACTGGCGCAGCCGCGCGAGGCGCTGGAACTGGCGGTTGGCGCCGACGGCGACCGCCGCTGGGTGGCGGTGTTCACCCCGGCGGCGCGCGAACGCTGGCTGGCGCGCGCGGCGGCGCGGGGCTTCCTTCCCGACGCCGTGCTGCCCGACTGCCTGCTGCTGCCGGAACCCACCGACGAAGGCGAGGCTTTCGTGGCCGCCGATACCGGCCTCTGGCGGGTGCGCGGCCACCAGCTCGCTTTCAGCGCCGAACCCGCGCTGGCGGCGCAGGTACTGGGTTCGCGCCCGCATACCCGCGTCGACGCCTCGCCCGCGATCGAATCGCTGCTGCTGCGCGGCGCACAGGCACCGGCATTCGCACTGGACCTGCGCCCGCCGCGCGCCGACAAGCCGCAGGCCGGTGCGGTTCCGGCGCGCCGGCTGGCGGCGCTGGCCGCCGCGCTGCTGCTGTCGCCGCTGCTCGTCTGGGCCGCCCAGGGCCTGCGCCACGAACTGGGCGCGGCGCGTGCCGAAGCAAGCGCCAACGCCGCGCTGCTGGCCGTGGCGCCCGACGCCGCCGGCCCCGGCCGCCCGCTGGCCCGCGCCCGCGCCGAGCTCGCGCGCCGCCCGGCGCCCGCCCGCGTCGGCGGGGGGGGCGCCGCCCGGCGCGGCGGCCCGGGCCCCCGGCCCCGCCCCCGCCGGGCGGCGCGCGCGGGGGGGG
>JAIBEO010000068.1 GCA_019459185.1 Rhizobium sp.
CGTTGTGCCGCCCGGCCCGCGTGGGCGGGGCGCAGCGGCCCTTCGCGCCCGCCCCCCCGCGCCACGCGCCCTACCAAACCGCTAAGGCGCGGCGCCAGCACCAGGATCAGCGGGAAGGCGATGGGCCAGGCGATGGCGAAGCTGCGGCCCCAGGCCATCAGGTAACCCGGCGCCAGGCCACGGTTCACCGCCGTGATGATGCCGGACATGATGCCCGCCATCAGCAGCGACATGATCAGCGCGAACAGCAGCCCTGCCTGCATCGGGGAAAGCCGCGCCGTCACGGCGCGGCCTGCCCGCCGAAGGTCCGGCCGAAGAAATCGCCTTCCTTCCATTGCGGCCGGCCCGCGGCGTCGCCGACGCGGCGGCCGATGGCGGCGTTGAGGCGCGAAAGCATGGCCGCACTCGGGTAGTGGATCGGGCGCGAGAGGTCGTCGCTGGGCTGGTGGTAGTGGCCGGTGAGGAAATCCTCGTACAGCGCCAGCGCGTCCACGTCGGGCGAACGCGCCTTGATGCCGGCGTCGAGGTACACGGCCGGGATGCCCTGGCGCACGAAGGCGTACTGGTCGGAGCGCACGAACACCACTTCCTCCGGCTTCGGGTCGGCGCTCAGGCCCACGCCCAGTTCGGCGGCGGCGGCCTTGACGTCGTCCTGCAGGCTGCTGTGCTCGATGCCGATCGGCACCACGTCGGTGACGTCGGCCAGGAACACCGGCATGTCCATGTTGATGTTGGCCACCAGCGATTCGCGCGGCACGGTCGGATGCGTGGCGAAGTGCTCGGCGCCCAGCAGGCCGCGTTCCTCGGCGGTGACCGCCACGAACAGCAGCGAACGCTTCGGCGCCGGCCCGGCCACCAGCTCGTGCGCGGCCTCCAGCATCACCGCGGTGCCCAGGGCGTTGTCGAGCGCGCCGTTGTAGATGCCGTCGCCGTTGACCTCGGCGCCGTGGCCCACGTGGTCGAGGTGGGCGGTGTAGACGATGTGCTCGGCCGACAGCGCCGGGTCGGAGCCCGGCAGCCTGCCGACGACGTTGCGGCTTTCCACGGCTTCCAGCGCGGTGGCGCCGGTGAGCGTGGCCTGGCCGGGCAGGTCGAAGGCTTCCAGCGTGCCGGCCTCGCGGCGCGCGAACACTTCCTCGGCGTCCATCTTCGCGCCCTCGAACAGCTCGCGAGCGGCGTGCACGCTGAGGCTGGCGCTGGCCTTGAGCTGCGGGAAGGCGTCGACCGGCGCGCCGTCGTCGCCGACCAGGCGCATGCCGGGCATGGCCCAGTTGCGGGCGTTGCGGGCCCAGGGGTACTTGGCCTCGTCCACCGGGTTGCCGAGGGTGATGGCGCCGACGGCGCCGCGTTCGGCCAGGCGCGCCAGCTTCTCGCGGCCCGAGGCGTGGTAGGCGCGCTGGGTGTTGGGGAAGGTGGACGGCGCGCCGGAGAAATACACGGCGATCTTGCCGCGCACGTCCACGCCGGCGAAGTCGTCGTGCTCGAGCTCGGGCGCGTGCACGGCCTGGCCCACAAACACCAGCGGCGCGGTCACCGAGTGCGAGGCGGCGTTGAAGTTGATGCCCGGCAGGAATTCGTCCTCGAAGGCGAAGCGGCGCTCCTTGCCGTCGCGCACCAGGCTGAAGCCGGCGCCGTCGCGCAGGCGCCGGCCCTCGAGCAGGGGTACGCGCTGGAAGTAGCTGCCGTCGTCGCCGGCCGGCTGCAGGCCGATGGCGCGGTAGCGGTTGGCCACGTACAGCGCGGCCAGGTCGTAGCCGCGGGTGCCGGCCGCGCGGCCCTCGAGCAGGTCGTCGGCCAGGAAGGCCACGTCGGCCTGGATGCGGCGGTCGCCGCCCTCGGGCGCGGCCACGGCGGCCGGGCTGGCCTCCGGGGCGGGGCTGCGGCTGCAGGCGACGAGCAGGGCGAGGGCGAGCGGGGCAAGCAGCAACTTCATGCGGAAGACTCCTGGGGAACCGCCCGAAACTACCATCGCAGCGGTTCCCTGGGAATGAAGGCCGCTCATGCCCCCGGGGGTGTCGTCTCCCAGCCGCCCATGCCGTCGGCCATCACCAGGTCGCGGCCGGCTTTCTTGGCGGCGTACATGGCCCGGTCGGCGCGCTGCAGCAGCTGGCTGAACTGCCGGTCGGCCGGCGCCAGCACCGCCACGCCGATCGACAGGGTCACCGGCCGGCGCTGTTCGCCAAGCACCAGCGGCTGCGCCGAAAACGCCTCGCGGATGCGCTCGGCCGCGGCCACCGCGCTGCCGCTGTCGGTGCTGGGCATCAGCACGATGAACTCCTCGCCGCCCAGCCGCCCCAGCAGGTCCTCGGAGCGCAGTTCGTCGCGGATGCGTTCCACCGCGCGCACCAGGGCGTGGTCGCCGGCGGCGTGGCCGAGTTCGTCGTTGATGCGCTTGAAGTGGTCGATGTCCACCACCAGCGCCGCCAGCGACATGCCGTGCCGGCGCGCGGCGGCGATGGCGCGGGTGCCGAGTTCTTCGATGGCGCGGCGGTTGTACACGCCGGTGAGGTAGTCCACCCGCGCGGCGCGCTCGAGTTCGCGCTGGCTGCGTTCGGTGCACAGCAGCAGGAAACCCAGCGTGGCCACCACCGGCAGGATGCTGCCCAGTGCGTAGGTCAGCAACTGCACGTGGGTGAGCTGGAACACGCCGGTCACCTGGCCGGGGTCGTACACCAGCACCACCGAGCGGTAGGCCATGATCAGCGCCGAGGCCAGGAAGGCGCCGCCGGCCACCTGCCGGATCGGGCCACGGGCGTCGGAGCGGCGGTAGATCGTCCAGGCGCTGTAGCCCAGCATCCAGGCCAGCACCAGCGAGATGGCGATCAGGCGCTGGGTGAGGTCGGGCTGCACCAGGCCCCACCAGGCCGAGGTGGCCACGGCCAGCGCCACCATCAGCGAAAGCAGGCCCGCCCTCGCCGGCAGCTGGTAGAAGCGCCGCAGCGCCAGCGCGTAGGCGGCGAAGGCGAGTGCGATGAGTGCGTTGGCGACGACGATGGTCAGCCAGGGCGGCAGCACGTCGCGCTGGGTCAGCAGCACGAAACCCACCGGCTGCAGCAGCGTGGCCGCGATCCAGGGGGTCACCGCGGGGCGCAGGTTCGCTGGCAGCGCCCTCGCCACCACCGCCAGCAGCACGCCGACCAGCAGCGTGAGCAGCGCGCCCACCAGCAGCGCCGAGCGAATGTCGAAGGACCAGGGCATGCGTGGGCATCGCCTCCCGGCGACGAGGGCTTCGGGCCCAAGGGTTTCACCGCCCGCGCGGCGGTGCAAGCGCTAGGGGATGGTCGGCGGTTCGCCGCGATCCGGTGGCGCCTGGCGTGGCCGGAACGGCAGCACCACCGCGTCACGCGCCGGCGTGCGCTGCCAGAGCACGGGCACCTCGCCGGGGCGAGGCATCTCCAGTTCGGCGCCCTCGCCGGAAGACTCCGCGCCCGCGGCTTCCTCTTCCTCCCAGCTGTAGCGCTTGCGCGGCGGTTCGGGGTCGGCGCGGCGCCACCACCAGGCCGCCAGCACGCCGGCCAGGGCGCCGCTGAGGTGGTATTCCCAGGACACGCCCGGCTCGCGCGGCAGCACCGTGAGCAGCATGCCGCCGTACAAGAAGAAGGCGATCAGCGCCGCCGCCACCGAGGCGCGGTCGCGCCGGAACAGGCCCAGGAACAGCAGCAGGAACATCAGCCCGTGGGTGAGGCCGCTGGCGCCGATGTGGAAGGACGGGCGACCGATCAGCCAGGTGCCCAGGCCCGACAGCAGCCAGATCACCGGCAGCGCGCGTTGGCTGGCGCGCGGGTACACGGTGCCCACCAGCGGCCCGAGGATCAGCAGCGCGCTGGCGTTGGCCAGCCAGTGCCCGGCCGAACCGTGCAGCAGCGGCGCGGTGACGATGCCCACCAGCCCCGGCACGCTGAGCGGCACCAGCGCGAAGGCGCGGGTGTCGCCCAGCCAGGGCCCGGCGAAAAACAGGGCGCCCAGGACCACCACGAAGGCCATCGAGGCCAGCAGCGCGCGGCGGAAACTCCGCCGCACGGTCGCGGCATGTCGTTGGTGTTCGGCGTCCATTCCCTCAGGGTGGGGGCATGGGCGCCGGGTGCAAGACCCTCAGGCGCCCGCCACCGCATCCCTGGCGCGGGGCTTGATCCACAGGCTCAGCACCATGGCCGTGGCGATGGTGGCGGCCACGACGCCCAGCGACACCGCCACGGGGATCTTGTAGAGGTCCACGATCAGCATCTTGGTGCCGATGAACATCAACACCATGGCCAGGCCGTAGGCCAGCAGGTGGAATTTCTCGGCCGCGCCGGCCAGCAGGAAATACAGCGCGCGCAGGCCCAGCACCGCGAACACGTTCGAGGTGAGCACGATGAACGGGTCGGTGGTGATGGCGAAGATGGCCGGGATCGAATCCACAGCGAAGATCACGTCGGTGATCGCGATCATCACCAGCACGATGAACAGCGGCGTGTACTTGCGGCGCCGGCCCTTGCCCAGCCACAGCGCCTCGCCGTGGTAGCGGCGCAGTAGCGGCAGGTGACTGGTGATCCAGCGCAGCACCGGGTTCTTGTCCATGTCCGGTTCCTGGCCGGCGGCCCACAGCATCTTGGCGCCGGTGACCAGCAGGAACACGCCGAAGATGTACAGGATCCAGTGGAACTGGGCGATCAGCGCCGCGCCCACGAAGATCATGATCGCGCGCAGCACGATCGCGCCGAGCACGCCGAGGATCAGCACGCGCTGCTGAGACTGCGGCGGCACCGCGAAGTAGGAGAACAGCATCAGGAACACGAAGATGTTGTCCACCGCCAGCGCCTTCTCCACCAGGTAGCCGGTGAGGAATTCGAGCGCGATGCGGTCGGCTTCGGGCCCGGGCATCTGGCCCTTGAGGTACCACCACAGGCCGGCGTTGAAGGCCAGCGCCAGCGCGATCCAGGCCGCGGACCAGGTCACGGCCTCGCGGGTGGAGACCTTGTGCGGGCCGTTCTGCCGCAGCACGAGCAGGTCGACGATGAGCGCGAGGATGACGAAGGCCGTGAACACGGCCCACATGAGCGGGGTACCGATGGTTTCCATTGCGTCTCCGGGAACGATGCCTGTCGACCGCGGCGCGGCCAGACGTTCCGGGATGGAACGACCTTCGCCGCGGGCGGGCGAAGGTCTCGCTCGCAGGCCATGCGGGCCTGCCTGCCGGACCGGGGCGCGGACAGGGTCCGTACCCGTGATGACGATCTCGGCAGCGGGAGCTACTCCCCTTCTGGGGCAAGAGTCTGCCACGCCGGGTGAAGTTGATGTCAATCACAACCCGCTGTCCGCGGGACGCGTTAGTCTTCACGCAGGCGGTGCCGTACCGCCTGCCGGGGGTGGCATGAGCTTGGACGTGCGTTCGGTGATGCTGGTGGGCGTGCTGCTGAGCGCGCTGACCGTGCTGTTGCTGGCCCAGGCGGGCCGGGCCTTCCCGGCCGAACGCCGCCGCCACCTGCGCATCTGGACCGTCGGCCTGCTGATGCAGCCGCTGGCCTGGGCCCTGTTGGCCACTCGCGGCATGGTGCCCGACCCGATCTCGATCACCCTGGGCAACGGCCTGCTGCTGCTGGGTTTCGCCGAGATGGCGCGCGCCGTCCGGGGTTTCCAGGGCCTGCCCGAGCGGCGCCTTGGCCTGTGGGGCGTGGTGCTGGCCGCCGTGCTGCTGCTGGCCTGGTTCTCCGAACTGCATCCGCATTACAGCGCGCGCGTGCTGGTGAACTCCACCGCGGCCATGGGCCTGCTGGGCGCCATCGGCTTCGCGCTGGCCGCCGCCTTCCACCACGGCGGCTTCACCGCCGCCCGCCTCACCGGCGGCTTCGCCGGCCTGGGCGTGGTGGTGGGGGCCTGGCGCTTCATCGAGCATGCCCTGGCCCCGAGGGTGGCCGGCAGCCTGCTCGAGGCCGGCCCCAGCGACCTGGTGGTGTTCGTCTACGCCTGCGTGGGCGTGATGTTCCTGAGCCTGGGCTTCGTGCTGATGCACACCGAGCGCGCCTACGAAGACCTGCGCAAGCTGGCCTCGGTGGACCCGCTGACCGGCGTGCTGGCGCGCAACGGCCTGTCCGAGCACGGCCAGCGCCTGCTCTCCGAAATGCGCCGCCACGGCCGGCCGATGGCCATGCTGCTGATGGACATGGACCAGTTCAAGGCGGTCAACGACAACCTGGGCCACGAGGCCGGCGACCGCCTGCTGCGGCACCTGGCCGAGCGCGCGCGCCTGGTGCTGCGCGGCGAGGACGTGCTGGCGCGCCTGGGCGGCGACGAATTCGTGGCCATGCTGCCCAGCACCGACGGCGCCGGCGCCGGCGTGGTGGCCGAACGCCTGCGCGAGGCCCTGCACCACGCGCACATGCTCTTCCACGGCGAGGAAGTGCCGGTGCCGCTGTCGATCGGCGTGGCCGAGGCCCGCCCCGAGGACAGCCTGGACGACCTGCTCAAGCGCGCCGACCTAGCCATGTACCGCGCCAAGCGCGCCGGCGGCGACCGCGTGGAGCTGGCGCCCGCGGGCTGAGCCCCGGCGGCCGCGGGCCGGCCCCGGTACAATCGACGGATGAACATGCCCGCCCTGCCCGTCATCCAACTCAAGATCGAGCGCCGCTCCAACCACCCCTGGATCTTCCAGAAGATGGTGGAGAAGCCGGTCGCCAAGCCCAAGCCGGGCAGCCTGGTGGACATCGTCGACAACACCGGCAAGTGGGTGGGCCGCGGCTTCTACAACGGCCACTCGCGCATCGCCCTGCGCGTGCTCACCGAAGACCGCCACGAGGCGGTGGACGAGGCCTTCTTCTCGCGCAAGATCGCCGAGGCCGTGGCACTGCGCCGCGACCTGCTGCGCCTGGACGAGCACACCGACGCCTGGCGCGTGGTGCATTCCGAGGGCGACGGCCTGTCGGGCCTGGTGGTGGACCGCTACGGCGACCTGCTGGTGGTGGAATTCTTCTCGGCCGGCGCCTTCCGCCACCGCGAATGGGTGTACGCCGCACTGCGCGAACAGTTCCCGGGCTGCCGCTTCTACAGCTTCGCCGAGGAGCACGTCCAGAAGCAGGAGAGCTTCGACTTCCGCGCGCCGCCTGCGCCCGAGCCCAGCATCGTCACCGAGCACGGCCTGAAGTTCCGCGCCACGCCGGGCAGCGGCCACAAGACCGGCTTCTTCGCCGACCAGCGCGACAACCGCGAATTCCTCTCGCGCTTCACCGCCGGCAAGACCGTGCTCGACATCTGCTGCAACTCGGGCGGCTTCGCCATCTACGCCAAGGCCCGCGGCGGCGCCACCGAGGTGACCGGCATCGACCTGGACGAGGAAATCCTGGAAGTCGCCGAGAAGAACGCGCGGCTGAACAACGCCAGGGTGAAGTTCACCCAGGCCGACCTGTTCCCCTACCTGCGCGACGCCCAGCAGCGCGGCGACCAATGGGACGTGGTCATCCTGGACCCGGCCAAGCTCACCCGCGACCGCGAGCAGGTGATCGCCGCGCTCAAGAAGTACAACGACATGAACAAGCTGGCCATGCAAGTGGTGAAGCCGGGCGGCGTGCTGCTCACCTGCTCCTGCACCGGCCTGGTGAGCGAGGAGGAATTCCTCGACATGATCCGCCGCGCGGCTTTTTACGCCGGCCGCACCGTGCAGGTGCTGAAGGTCTCCGGCGCCGGTGGCGACCACCCGTTCATGGCGCACGTGAAGGAAAGCCGCTACCTCAAGGCCGTGTTCTGCCGCGTGCTCTGATGGACGCCCCCGCCCCAGCGCCGAAGGTGCGCCGCGCCGCGCTCGCCTTCATCTTCGTCACCGTGCTGGTGGACGTGATGGCCTTCGGCCTGATCATTCCCGTGCTGCCGCACCTGCTGAAGAAGGTGACCGGTGGCGAGATCGCCGACGCCACGCTCTGGCACGGCCTGTTCGCCACCGGCTTCATGGCCATGCAGTTCATCGCCTCGCCGGTGCAGGGCGCACTGTCGGACCGGTACGGGCGGCGGCCGGTGATCCTCATCTCGAATGCCGGCCTGGCCATCGATTTCCTGATCATGGCGCTGGCGGAAACGCTGCCGCTGCTGTTCATCGCGCGCCTGCTGTCGGGCGCCACCTCGGCCAGCTTCAGCACGGCCAACGCCTACATCGCCGACGTGACGCCGCCGGAAAAGCGTTCGGCCGCGTTCGGCCGCTTGGGCATGGCCTTCGGTCTTGGCTTCACGGTGTCGCCGGTGATGGGGGCCTGGCTGGGCGCGGTGGACCTGCACCTGCCGTTCTGGGTGGCGGCCGGCCTGTGCGCTGCGAACTTCTGCTACGGCTTCTTCGTGCTGCCCGAATCGCTGCCGCCGGAGCGGCGTTCGCCGTTTTCCTGGCGCCGCGCCAACCCGCTCGCTTCGTTGCAGCTGCTGCGCGGGCATCCGGAGCTGTTCGGCCTGGCCGGCGTGAGCTTCCTGATGGCGCTGGCGCACCTGGTGTACCCGACCACCTTCGTGCTCTACGCCGACTACCGCTTCGGCTGGGGCCTGGACATGGTGGGCTGGACGCTGCTGCTGGTGGGCGTGCTGACGGTGATCGTGCAGGGCGGGCTGGTGGGGCGCGTGGCGCGCACCTTCGGCGACCGCCGCACGGTGCTGATCGGCGCGGTCGCCGGCGCGGTGGGTTTCGCCATGTACGCGGCGGCGCCCACCGGCTACTGGTTCTGGGCGGCGATGCCGGTGGCGGCGATGTGGGCCGTGGCCGGCCCGGCGACGCAGGCGCTGATGACCGGGCGCGTGTCGCCGCAGGAGCAGGGCCGGCTGCAGGGCGCCATCGGCAGCCTGAATTCGATCGCCGGCATCCTGGGCCCGACGCTGTTCACCCAGACCCTGGCCTTCGTGGCGGCGAACGAGGTGCGCGGCCCGCTGGCCGGCGCCAGCTTCTGGCTGGCTTCGGTGCTGGTGTTCCTGGGCGGCCTGCTGGCCTGGCGCACCACCGCGACGCGGCGCTGACGCCGTCCGCGCTAGCATTCCCTGGTGGCACGCTTCCCGCGCGCCCCGCACCGGAGCCCCGCCATGACCAAGCCCGTCACCCAGGCCGACGCCGAAAACGCCGTCCGCGTGCTCCTGCAGTGGGCCGGCGAAGATCCGTCCCGCGAGGGCCTGCTCGACACTCCGCGTCGCGTCGCCGAGGCCTATGGCGACTGGTTCAGCGGCTATCGCGAGGACCCGCGCGCCTACCTGGCGCGCACCTTCGAGGAAGTCGAGGGTTACGACGAGATGATCGTGCTGCGCGACATCGAGTTCGAATCGCACTGCGAACACCACATGGCGCCCATCATCGGCAAGGCGCACATCGGCTACCTGCCGCGCGGCAAGGTGGTGGGCATCAGCAAGCTCGCGCGGGTGGTGGAAGCCTATGCGCGCCGCTTCCAGGTGCAGGAGAAGATGACCGCGCAGATCGCCCGCTGCATCGAGGAAGTACTGCAGCCGCGCGGCGTCGGCGTGGTGGTGGTGGGCGCGCACGAGTGCATGACCACCCGCGGCATCCACAAGCGCGGCGTCAGCATGGTCACCTCGAAGATGCTGGGCGATTTCCGCGACGACGCCCGCACCCGCACCGAATTCCTGAAGTTCATCGACGTCGGCCCGGGCCGCTGAGCCTGCGCTGGCGGTGTCATGCGGGCCGCCTATAATCGGGGGCCATGAGCGACCTCCGCGCCCTGCTGCAGTCCCTCCGCGACGCCCTCGCGGCGACCTCGCCCACGCAGCAGGCGGCCATCGGGCCGCGGCTCGAGGCCCTGGCCCAGGCCGTGGCCGCGCTGCTGGCCGAACGCGAGCGCCTGCGCCAGGACGTGGAAGACGCCGAGCACGCGCGTGACGCCTCCAAGCTGCAGCGCATGAAGGTGGCCGGCCAGCTCGGCACCCTGCACAAGGCCCTGGCCGCCGCGGCCCCCGGCGTGGCCGCCAGCGACGATCCGCAGAACGACGCCCTGCGTCGCATCGAATGGTTGGCCAGCCATGGCGGCGCCAACCCGGCCGCCGCCGAAGCCGCCAAGGCCGCGGAAATGGACGCGCCCATGCCCGGCCGCGCCGTGCTGGAAGCCGTCATCGCCGGCAGCCGCAAGTTCACCAAGGCCCAGCTCGAATTCACCATCGCCGAAGCCATGGTGCTCACCGGCTGGCAGCAGACCCCGCTCGAGCTCATGCAGCAGGGCGAGCCCTGGCTCGCCGAGCTCATCCTCAAAAACCAGTCCGCCGCGATGTGAACCAGCCGAACCAGGTTGATTTTATCCAACCGGGTTCATTTTCTTGGGGCATGACTTCCGGCCCGTTGCAGCGGCTTCCGCTTTGGACTACAACTGTAGTACGACAGGTGTAGAGGAAGTCCCGTGGCGCCCGAATCCGACGACATCGCCCTGAGCGAACTGCAGCTCGACGTCATGCGCGTGCTCTGGCGCGGCGAGGCCAGCGTGGCCGACGTGGCCGCGGCGCTGGCCGAAAGCCGCGGCCTTGCCCACACCACCGTGGCCACCGTGCTCACGCGGCTGGCGAAGCGCGGCGTGGTAGCGGCGCGGCGCGACGGCCGCCAGCTGGTCTACCGCGCCACCGTGAGCGAACCACAGGTGCGCCGCAGCATGGTCGGCGACCTGATCCAGTCGCTGTTCAAGGGCGACCCGCGTGCCCTGTTGGCGCACCTGGTGAGCGAAAAGGACGTGGCCCCCGGCGACCTGGCCAAGGTGCAGGCGCTGCTGGCCGCCGACGAAGGCCGCAAGGGGAAAAAACGGTGAACCTCGTCGACACCCTGGTTTCCTTCCAGCTGACGTTGTGGCTGCACGCCACCGTGCTGCTGGCCGCCGCCTGGCTTCTCGAGCGCAGCCTGCTGCGCCGCCATCCGGGCTGGGCCGAGCTGGCCTGGCGCGGCGCGCTGTTCGCGGCGCTGCTGTCGGCCTCGCTGTCGGTACTGGGGCCCGCGGCAACGCGCTGGCTGCCGGCGCCGGCGTCCGCCGAACCTGCGGCCACCGCGCGCCCCACGCTGTCGGCGGTGAGCCACGCCTTGCCGGGCGCCATCGGCGTGGCCCGCGCGACGCCGGCACCCGTCGGCGACGCAGCCCCGGCGGCGCGCACTGAAACCACTTCCGCGCCGGCCTTCGAAACCACCGACCCAGGCCCGATGCTGGAGTTGCCTTCGGTGCTGGTGTTGGCGCTGCTGCTGCCCTGGTCGCTGGCCCTGGCCTTCGCCGCGCTGCGCTTCGGCCTGCAGTGGCGCAGCCTGCGCCAGTGGGCCCGCCGCCTGCGCGACGATGACACCGCGCCTTCGCCCGAACTCGCCAGCCAGGCGCGCCGCCTCGCCGGCGACCTGCGCCTGGCCCAGCCGCCGAGCCTGCACGTGGTGGCCGGCCTGGCCAGCCCCATGCTGCTGCCCGGCGGCCGCCTGCTGCTGCCCGAGTGGGTGGACGACCTGCCCGCGCCGCAGCGGCGCGCCCTGCTGGCGCACGAACTGACCCACGTGCAGCGCCAGGACCCCGCCTGGCGCCTCGCCCAGCGCCTGGCCGCGCTCCCGCTGGTGCTGCACCCGCTGGCGCGGCACGCGCTGCGCCGCCTCGAGGCGCTGGCCGAAGACGCCTGCGACGCACGCGCCGCCGAACTCTGCGGCAGCGGCCGCCCGCTGGCCGAATGCCTGGCCACCTGCCTTTCCCACGCCGGCGATCGCGCCGGCACCCCCACCCTCGCGGTGGCCATGGCCGACGACACCGGCCCCGTGGTCCGCCGTGTCCAGAACCTGCTGGAGGACACCCCCGTGAACCGACCCATCCCCACCGCCCTGCGCCGCGGCGCGCTGGTGCTTGGCATCACCGCCGCCATCGCCCTGCCGGGCCTGGCCATCACCAGCGTCGCCAGCGATGCTTTCGCCAACAGCCTGTTCGACGGCATGCTGCACGGCAGCCGCCACGTCAGCTACAACGGCCGCGACAGCTGGGAATACACCAACGCCGTGAAGGGCGAGCGCCTGAAGCTGGTGGTCAGCGGCGAGGTCACCTTCGCGCCGGACGACAGCGGCATCGTCGCCATGGCCGACGGCGCCGAATTCGAACTGTTCGAAAAGAGCGGCGGCGTCACCCGGTCGCTGGAAGTGGAAAACGTCGCCGGCAAGCTCGAGCACCGCTACGAACTCGACGGTGACAGCCACGCGTTCGACGCCGACGCCCGCGCCTGGCTGGCACGCACCCTGCTGCACGCCATGCGCGAAACCGGCATGCAGGCCGAAACGCGCGGCAAGCGCCTGCTCGCCGCCGGCGGCCCCGACGCACTGCTGGCCGAGGTCGACCGCATCGAAAGCGGGTACTCGCGCGCCCGCTACCTGGCGGTGCTGTTCGCCGAGGCCACGCTCGACGACGCCCAGCTCGACCGCGCCCTCGCCATCGCCGGCAAGATCGGCTCCGACTACGAACTGCGCCGCGCGCTCGAAGGCGGCCTCACCGGCCGCACGCTGTCGCCGGCGCACCAGGCGAAGCTGCTGTCCGCGGCCGCCGGCATTTCCAGCGACTACGAACAGGCCCAGCTGCTGGTGGCGCTGGCCGCTTCGCAAACGCTGGAAGGCCCGGTGCTCGCCGCCTGGCGCACCGTGCTCGACGGCATTGCCAGCGATTACGAACAGCGCCGCGTGCTGATGGCGCTGCTGGAGAACGGCTCGCCGGCCGCGGTGTCGCTGGCGCTGGAGAGCGCGGCGAACCTGGGCAGCGACTACGAGGCGCGCCAGCTGCTGGCCGCCGCGGCGCCCGCCACGCGCGACAACCCGGAAACGCTGGCGGCCTACCTGCGCGTGGTCGAAGGCATTGGCTCGGACTACGAACACCGGCAGGCGTTGCAGCACCTGGTCGAAGCCGGGCCGGTGGACCTGGCGGTCGCCGACGGCGTGCTTGCCTCGCTGGGCGGCATGGGTTCGGGTTACGAGATCGGCCAGGCGCTGCAGGCGCTCGCAGCGGTGATGCCGGCCGACCCGGGCCTGGTCGAACGCTACCGCGCCGTCGCCCGCCGACTTGCCGATCACGAGCGTGGCCAGGCCGAAAAAGCGCTGGACCGCTTCGCGGTGGCCCGCGTCGACTGAACCTGAACGGGGTGGATTGGCACGTTTCGTGGCGGGACAGGGCGGGCGCATGCTGGCTTGGCAATCCTGCATTGCCCTCCCGAGGAGGACTGTCATGACCACCCGGATTCGCTCCACACTCGCCGTCGCGCTTTCGCTCGCCTTGCTGGCGGGCTGCCAGAGCACCGGCGGCTACCAGGCCAATACCCCCGCGCCCGAGGACGAAGAAGGCATGAGCCGCACCCAGCGCGGTGCCCTGATCGGCGCGGCCGTCGGTGCGGTCGCCGGCCTGCTCAGCGGCGACGACGCCACCGAACGGCGCCAGCGCGCGCTGGTCGGCGTGGGCGTTGGCGCGCTGGCCGGCGGCGCCATCGGCCGCTACCAGGACAACCAGGAGCGCGAACTGCGCGAGAGCCTGCGCGACAGCGGCGTCGAGGTCGTGCGCCAGGGCGACAACATCACCCTGGACATGCCCGAGGCCATCACCTTCGGCTTCGACAGCGCCAGCCTCAACCGCAGCGCCTACGGCGTGCTCGACCGCGTCGCCGACACCCTGAAGGAATACGACCAGACCATCATCGAGGTGGCAGGCCACACCGACAGCGTGGGCAGCGACGCCTACAACCAGCGCCTGTCCGAACGACGTGCGCAGGCGGTGGCCGACTACATCATCTCGCGCGGCGTCAGCGGCCAGCGCGTGATGGTGGTGGGTGCCGGCGAAGCCCACCCGGTGGCCAGCAACAACACCGAGGCCGGCCGCGCCGAGAACCGCCGCGTCGAGATCACCATCGTGCCGATCCGCGCCGACTGATCGTTTCGCGGTGGCTCGAAGAAGAAGCCCCGGCATTGGCCGGGGCTTCTTCGTTTCCGGCTCAGGCCGCCCGGGCGGGGGCCTGCGGGTTGCGCCAGCGCGCCAGGAGTTCGGCCTCGCGGGCCTTGGCCTTGGCGAAGTGGGCTTCCTTGACGTGGCCGTAGCCGCGGATGTGTTCCGGCACCGCGGCGATTTCCGCGGCCAGGCCCACGTTGCCGCCGTCGAGCGTGGCCAGCAGCTCGTCCACCGTCTTCGCGTAGTCGGTGATCAGCTGGCGCTCCATGCGGCGCTCTTCGGTGCGGCCGAAGATGTCCAGCGCGCCGCCGCGCAGGAACTTCATCTTCGCCAGCAGCTTGAAGGCCGTGAACATCCAGGGGCCGAACTCCTGCTTCACCAGGTGGCCGTCGGCGTCGCGCTTGGCGAAAAGCGGCGGGGCCAGGTTGAAGTGGATCTTGTAGTCGCCCTCGAACTGCTGCTCGATGCGCTTGCGGAACTCGCCCGAGGTGTACAGGCGCGCTACTTCGTACTCGTCCTTGTAGGCCATGAGCTTGAAGTAGTAGCGCGCCACCGCGGCGGTGAGTTCGGTGGAGCCGGGCGCCTTGCGGGCCTCGGCCTGGCGCACCTTGTCCACGAGCGCGACGTAGCGGCCGGCGTAGGCCTTGTCCTGGTAGTCGGTGAGGAACTTCACGCGGCGCTCGATGAGTTCGTCGAGGGACTGGCTGATGACTTCGTCGTCGAGGGTGGTCGCGGCTGAAGCCGCTCCTGCAGCGGAAGTTTCGGCGAGGCCGGCGGCTTCCAGGACGGCCTGCGGGTTGATGGCGGCCAGGCGGCCCCAGGCGAAGGCGGTCCTGTTCATCTCGATCGCGGCGCCGTTGAGTTCGATGGCGCGCATCAGCGCATCGAAGCTGATCGGCACCAGGCCGCGCTGCCAGGCCACGCCCAGCATGAACAGGTTGGTGGCGATGGCGTCGCCCATCAGCGCGGTGGCGATGTCGGTGGCGGCCACCTGCAGCGGCTCGCGGCCGCCCAGCGCAGTGCGGATGGCGTCGACGATGCCGGCCGCCGGGAACTGCATGTCCGGCATGCGGGTGAACGGGCCCGGCATGGCCTGGTAGTCGTTGATGACCACCTCGGTGCGGTCGGCGCGGATCTTCGACAGCGCCCAGTAGTCGTTCACCACCACCATGTCGCAGCCCAGCACCAGGTCGGCTTCGCCGGCGGCGATGCGCACGGCGTGGATGTCGGCCGGGCTCTTGGCGATGCGCACGTGGGTGGTGACGGCGCCGCCCTTCTGGGCCAGGCCGGTCTGGTCGAGCACGCTGGCGCCCTTGTTCTCCAGGTGCGCGGCCATGCCCAGCAGCGCGCCGATGGTCACCACGCCGGTGCCGCCGACGCCGGTGATCAGGATGTTCCAGGGCTGCTCGAGCGTGCCGCGCACCTGCGGTTCCGGCAGGTTCGCCAGCAGGTCCTTGTTGCCCGTGCCCTTGCGCTTGCGCAGCCCGCCGCCCTTGATGGTGACGAAGCTGGGGCAGAAGCCCTTCACGCAGCTGAAGTCCTTGTTGCAGTTGCTCTGGTCGATCTCGCGCTTGCGGCCGAACTCGGTTTCCTTGGGCAGCACGCTCACGCAGTTCGACTTCACGCCGCAGTCGCCGCAGCCTTCGCAGACCAGCGAATTGATGGCCGTGCGCTTGGCCGGGTCCGGCATCTTGCCGCGCTTGCGGCGGCGGCGCTTCTCGGCCGCGCAGGTCTGGTCGTAGATGATGACGGTGGTGCCCGGCACCTCGCGCAGGCGCTTCTGCTGGGCGTCGAGCTCGCTGCGGTCAAAGAACTCCACGCCGTTCGGGAAGATCGACTTGTCGCTCCACTTCTCGATGTCGTCGCTGAGCACGACGATGGTCTTCACGCCCTCGCTGCGCACCTGGTGGGCGATGTCGGGCACGGTGAGCGTGCCGTCCACCGGCTGGCCGCCGGTCATGGCCACGGCGTCGTTGTAGAGGATCTTGTAGGTGATGTTCACCTTCGCGGCGATCGACTGGCGGATGGCCAGCGAGCCGGAGTGGAAGTAGGTGCCGTCGCCCAGGTTCTGGAAGACGTGCTTTTCCTCGGTGAACGGCGCCTGGCCGCTCCAGGTGACGCCTTCGCCGCCCATGTGGGTGAAGGTGTCGGTCTTGCGGTCCATCCAGGTCACCATGTAGTGGCAACCGATGCCGCCCAGCGCACGCGAGCCTTCCGGCACCACCGTGGAGGTGTTGTGCGGGCAGCCCGAGCAGTAGTGCGGCACGCGCGGGAAGTTGGCGCGCGGCGCGGCCAGCTCCTTTTCCTTGGCGGCGATCCACTTGAGGCGGTTGTCCATCGCCTCGGACTGGAAGAAGCGCTGCACGCGCGCCGCGATGACGCGGGCGATACGCGCCGGGGTGAGCTCGTTGGTGCTCGGCAGCACCCAGTTTTCCTGCTCGTCGTACTTGCCGACGATGCTGGGGCGCTGGCCGTGCTCCCAGTTGTACATGTATTCCTTCATCTGCCGCTCGACGAAGCTGCGCTTCTCCTCGACGACGATAATGTCCTCCAGGCCGCGGGCGAATTCGCGGATGCCCAGCGGCTCCAGCGGCCAGGTCATGCCCACCTTGTAGACGCGGATGCCGATGTCCTCGGCGACCTTGCGGTCGATGCCCAGGTATTCCAGCGCCTGCAGCACGTCCAGGTAGCTCTTGCCGGTGGTGACGATGCCCAGGCGGGCGCGCGGCGAATCCACCACCACCTTGTCGATGTGGTTGGCGCGCGCGAAGGCCTGCGCGGCCTTCACCGCGTACTGGTGCAGGCGCATTTCCTGGTCCAGCGGCGGGTCCGGCCAGCGGATGTTGAGGCCGCCCGGCGGCAGTTCGAAATCGCCCGGCAGCACGATGTCGAGCTGGTGCGGGTTCACGTTCACCGAGGCCGAGGATTCCACGGTTTCGGCGATGGTCTTGAAGCCGATCCAGCGGCCCGTGTAGCGGCTCATGGCCCAGCCCAGCAGGCCCATGTCCAGGATGTCCTGCACGCCGGCCGGGTTGAGCACCGGCATCATGGCGCTTTCGAATTCGCCCTCGGAGCCGTGCGGCAGCGTGGACGAGCGGCAGGCGTGGTCGTCGGCGGCCAGGGCCAGCACGCCGCCCAGGGCCGAGGTGCCGGCGGCGTTGCCGTGCTTGAACACGTCGCCGCAGCGGTCCACGCCGGGACCCTTGCCGTACCACATGGAAAACACGCCGTCGTACTTGGCGCCCGGGAACAGGTTGGTCTGCTGCGAGCCCCACACCATCGTGGCGCCCAGGTCCTCGTTCAGGCCCGGGGTGAACTCGATGCTGCTGGCCTTGAGGTGCTTGCGCGCCTTCCAGAGCTCGAGGTCGAAGCCGCCCAGCGGCGAGCCGCGGTAGCCGGAGATGAAGCCGGCGGTGTTGATGCCGGCGGCGCGGTCGCGCATCTGCTGCATCAGCGGCAGGCGCACCAGCGCCTGCACGCCGGACAGGTAGATCCGGCCCTCCTCGCGGGTGTACTTGGACTCGAGGTCGTACTCGCGGTCGAGCGCGACGGGCAGGGTCGGGATGGCGGACATGGCGGCGGCGTTCCGGAAGCTGAGCAAAGACTCGGAATTATAGCAGCCGGGGGCGTGTGGGCCGGGTCAGGGTGGCTCCGCCGGCGCCTGCGGCAGCGCCGGTTTGCCGATTTCTCCTACAATCGGCCAAGCACCGGAGGGGGCCGGGGGAGGCCATGGGCGACGGGGAAAAAGTGCAGGAAGGCGCCGCTTTCGGCCCCTTCCGGCGATTGTCACTGTTGGGCGAAGGCAGCCATGGCACGGTATGGCTGGCGGACCAGGCCCAGCCCAGGCGCCGGGTGGCGTTGAAGATCCTCAACGGCAGCCTGGCCGGCCATGAGCTGGCCGCGCGCTTCCGCCACGAGGCCGAACTCCTGGCGATGCTCGAACACCCCGGCATCGCCCGCCTGTACGAATCCGGGGCCGTCGAGGGCCCTTCCGGGACCGTGCCCTGGCTGGCGATGGAATACGTCGACGGCCGCCCCCTCGATGCCTGGGCCGCGGCCAACCCGCCGCTGCGGGAGCGGGTGCGCCTGCTTGAATCACTTTGCCGGGCGGTGCATTTCGCCCACACGCGCGGCGTGATCCACCGTGACCTCAAGCCGTCCAACATCCTCGTCGACGCGCAGGACCAGCCCCGCATCATCGACTTCGGCATCGCCACCGCGATCGAGCGCGGCGACCTCACGCGCGTCACCACCACCGGCTCGGTGCTCGGCACCCTGCCCTACATGAGCCCGGAACAGCTCGACGGCGGCTCGCGCACCGACCCGCGTTGGGACGTGTACGCGTTGGGCGTGATCGCCTACGAGCTGCTCGGGGGCGCGCTGCCGTACCTTGGACTGGCCGAAGCCACGTCGGTGGTGGCGGCGCTGAAGCTCGTCGAGGCGCGTGCGCCGACGCCGCTGGGCCGCATCGCGCCGGCGGCACGCGGCGAGCTGGAAACCGTGGTGATGAAGGCCCTCGCCCATGACCCCGGCGACCGCTACGGTTCGGCCGCCGAACTGGCCGACGAACTGCGCCGCTGGTCGGAGGGGCGTCCGGTGGAAGCCGCGCCCGCCGGCATCGGCCGCATCGTTCGCCTGTTCGTGCGCCGGCACCGCGCCCTGTCCTGGGCCGTCGCGAGCACGGCCCTGGTGCTCGTGGCCGCCACCGTGCTGTCGGTGCGCATGGCGCTCGCGGAAGCCGAGGCGCGCCGCGTCGCGGAGCTGCACCTGGCCGAGCGCGACGCGGTCAACGATTTCCTGGCCGACATGCTCCAGTCGTCCGACCCGGAACAGGGCGCCGGCAACGACCTGAGCCTGCGCGAGTGGCTGGTCATCACGCGCCAGGGCTTCGCCAGCCAGTCCGCCCGCCTGCCGGCGGAGGCGCGCATGGCGCTGGCGACTACGCTGGGCACTTCCCTGCTGCACCTGGGGGAACCGGCCCAGGCCGCGGAACTGCTCGAGTCCGCCGATGCGCTCTCCACCCGCCTGCGTGGCGAGCAGGCCTTCGACACCCAGGCCATCCGCATCAATGCCGCGGCGGCCATCGACACGGAAGCGCACCCGGGCGAAGGCGAAAAGCGGCTGCGCACCATCCTGCAGGCGGCCGAGGCGCGCGGCGACGACCGCCTGGTCGTGCGCGCCGGCATCGCCCTGACCACGATGCTGGAAGCCCAGGGCCGCATCGACGAGGCCCACGACCTCTCCGCGCGAACCGACGAACGCGCGTCCCGTGCGCTGGGACCGGACGATCCGGATGCCCTGACCGCGCGGCACAACCACGCCGGCCTGCTCAAGTACCGCGGCGACTTCGCCGCCGCCGAACCGCTGGCGCGCGACGTCCACCAGCGCCGGCGGGCCATGCTTGGCGACCACCACCCACTCACCCTGTATTCCTACAACCAGCTGGGCGGCATCCTGGACCGCCTGGGCCGTGTCGAACAGGCCGAAGCCATCTACCGCGAAACCTACGAGGCGCGCCGCGAAGCGCTCGGGCCGCGCCACCCCAGTACGCTCGTCACGCTCAACAACCTCACGGCGCTGCTGGTCCAGCGCGGCGCGCTGGAAGAGGCCAGCCCGCTGGTGGACGCGCTGGCGCAGGCCACCACCGAACGCTTCGGCCCCGAGGCGCCGCGCACGCTGATGGCGCTCAACCAGCGCGCCTACGTGCTGGAAGACCTGGGGCGGCTGGACGAGGCCGAAGCACAGCTGCGCGCCATCGTGGCGGCGCAGGCGGCGCAGGGTGGCGACGTGCATCCCGAGCGGCTCGCGCCGCGCAGCAACCTGGCCATGCTGCTGTCCAAGCGGGAAAACCACGCCGAAGCGATCGCGACCATGCGCGCCGTGCTGGACGACGGCACCCGCGCGCTCGGCGCGGACCATCCCTACGTCGGCATCTTCCGCAGCAACTACGGCGAGATCCTCACCCGCGCGGGGCGCCCGGCCGAGGCGCGCCGGGAGTTGCGCCAGGCGCAGGCAGTGCTGGAATCGCACCTGGGCGCCGACCACGCCCGCACGCGCAAGAACCGCGAGCGCCTGCGCGCCGCCGGGGACGCGGCATGAAACGCTGGTGGCCCTGGGCTGCCCGTCGCCGGCCCGTCGCGCCCGAGGCGCTTCGCGGGCAGCTGGCCGAGCTGCAGCGGCGGCTCGAACTCGCCCAGGCGCTGCAGGCCGAACGCCGGCACCTGTACGACGACCTGCACGACGACGTCGGCAGCCGCCTCCTGACGCTCCTGCACCGGGTGCACGAGCCGGAGCAGCAGCAACTGGTGCGCGAAGTGCTCCAGGACCTGCGCGCCATCCTCGCCCGCGAGCGGGGCATCGAGGGCACCCTGCTGGAAGTGCTGGCGCAGCTGCGCGAAGAGGCCGAACAGCGGCTCGACACCCGCGACATCGCCCTGGACTGGCGACAGGGCGCCGACCTTCCCGATCCGGCGCTCGACCCGGCCCAGGCCATGCATCTGTTCCGCATCGGCCGCGAGGCCATCACCAACGCGCTGCGCCATGCGGCGCCGCACCGGCTGCGGGTGGTGCTTGAGCGTGTCGGCGCGGACCTGGTGTTCGAAGTGACCGACGACGGGGCTTTCGACGCCGCCCGCATCGGCAGCGGCCGGGGCACGCGCAGCATGCAGGCGCGCGCCGGCGAGCTGCAGGGCAACATCCACTGGCAGGCCGGCACCCTGGGCGGCACCAAGGTGTGCCTGCGATTCCCCTTGCCCCCGGACGTAGCCCCCGCAGCGACGGGATGGCCGCCGTCCGCCGCGCCGGGGAGCATGCGGCCATGAACGCGCAGCCCGGCCATGCCCTGGTCCTGGAAGACCTGCCCGACGTGGCCGGCTGGCTGGCACGGCTGCTTGAGCAGCGCTTTCCCGGCGTCCAGGTCGTCCGCGCCGGAACGCTGGCCGAGGCGCGGGGGGGGGGGGGGGGCCGGGCCCCCCCCCCCCCCCGGCGGGGGGGCGT
>JAIBEO010000080.1 GCA_019459185.1 Rhizobium sp.
GCCGGCGCCGGCCCCGGCGGCGGGGGCGCGCCCCCGCCCCCCGGGGGGCACGTCGCCGTTGAACTGCGGTGACTGCACGCCGAGCGAACCGCGCAGCACCCACCAGGCCGAAGCCCAGCCGGCGGGAACGTCGATCTGCACGCCGCGTTCGGTGGCGGTGACGAAATGGAATCGGTCGCCCGACAGCGCGAGGGCTTCCGCGAAGCCGAGGCGATGGTGCGAGGCGGATGACAAGGTTGCGCGTTGGCTCATGGCACTTTTTCCGGGGGATAGCGCCAGTTTCCACGGCACCGCAATACCCGCATGGGTCGGAGGTCATGTCCATGGGTGCGGACAGCGGACGTCCGGGGGTTCGGTTTCGGCGCGGTTCAGAAAAGCGGCGAAAAGAGCGATGCAACGTCAATCCAAGCGACAATCCATGTACACGCCACGGCAATGCACAGCCCTCAAGATGCACCGGTCAGCGACGCCAATTCTCTCTCTCTCCAACGGCACGGCGATCCGGGAACCTTCAGAGTGGGTTCGGGACAAACTGGTTCGCCTTCGCAGACACGGCCCGAATGGATTCGGGCCGTTTTCATTTGTGCGCCGGGTGTTCCGGTAGCATGGCCTTGGCATTGTTCCGGAACGACGCCATGGCCCGCGGCATCCACGCATTCCGTTTCGCCGGCGCCTGGTTGCTGCTCGCGCTGGCGCTGCCGCTTCCGCTGGCGGCATCGCCGCCGGTAGCGGCGCCCGCCGCCACCCCGCTGCAGCTGCTGCCCGGCGAATACCTTTGGCTGCCCGAACTCGCGCCCAAGGGCCCGCTGCTGGTGCTGGTGAGCCTGCCCGAACAGCGCGCCTACGTTTACCGCAACGGCGTGCGCATCGGCGTGGCCACCGTGAGCACCGGCAAGAAGGGTTATGAAACGCCCACCGGCGTGTTCACCATCCTGCAGAAGAAGCGCGAGCACTACTCGAACCTCTACGACGACGCGCCAATGCCGTTCATGCAGCGGCTCACCTGGGGCGGCGTGGCGCTGCACGCGGGCCGCGTGCCGGGCTACCCGGCCTCGCATGGCTGCGTGCGTCTGCCGGAGGCGTTTTCGGAAAAACTGTTCGGCGTCACCGAGCGCGGCATGACGGTGGTGATCACCGACGAGCCCGGGCGCGCGCCGATGCTGGCCGACCCGACGCTGTTCCCGCCGCCGCCCGCGCCGCCGCGCACCGGCACGCCGGTGGCCGAACTCGCGCTGCCGCCGCCGGCCGATGCCGGCTACCGCTGGACACCCGACGCCGCCCCGGCCGGCGCGCTCACCGTGGTGCTGAGCACCGGCGACCGCGAGATGGTGGTGCTGCGCGAAGGCGTCGAGATCGGCCGCGCGCCGATCGGCGTGGCGGGCCCGCTGCCTGGCGGCACCACCGCCTACACCCTGCTCGAGGGGCTGCGGGACGACGCCGTCCCCCTGCTTCCCGAACGTCCGCGCCGCCGCTGGCTGCGGGTGCTGGGCGAAGGCGGCGACGACCCCGCCGCCAGCCTGGCCGCAGCCGCGCTGCGGGTGGACCCGGCCTTCGTGGCCCGGGTCTACGACGCCCTGGCCCCCGGCGCCACCCTGGTGGTCACGGATGAACGGTTGCGCCCGGCCGCTCCCCTCACGGTGCTGGAGGGGGATGGAAATCCACCGGTCGAACCCCATTGACCCGGACTGATACCCCGGGAAGTATGCTCATGGCCATGATCCGCCGCCTGACCTGGCTCCTGCTGCTGGCCCTGCCGCCCGCCTTCGCCGGCGAGCCCCTGCTCGAACGCCTCGCCGCCGCCGCGCCCGAGGCCGACCCGCAGGTGCTGGCCCTGGCCCTGGAAGCGCGCGACTGCGCGGTGCAGTCGGCCACCGCTCCAGCCGCCGACCGCCTGGCGGTGATCGACTATTCCCGTCCCTCCACGGAACCGCGCCTGTGGGTGTTCGACCTGCGCCAGGGCCAGCTGCTGTTCGCCGAGCACGTGGCGCACGGCAAGGGCAGCGGCGAAAACCTCGCCACCGCCTTCTCCAACCGCGACGGCAGCCACCAGTCCAGCCTGGGCCTGTTCCTCACCGCCGAGACCTACCAGGGCGGCAACGGCTATTCGATGCGCATGGACGGCCTGGAGCCCGGCGTGAACGACGCCGCGCGCGACCGCCTGATCGTGATGCACGGCGCCGGCTACGTGGACCCCATCACCGCCGCGCTGCAGGGCCGCCTGGGCCGCAGCTACGGCTGCCCGGCGGTGCGCCGGGAAGTGGCGAAGAAGGTGATCGACACGCTCAAGCAGGGCCAGCTGCTGTTCGCCTATTACCCCGACGAAGACTGGCTGCGGCGCTCGCGCTTCCTGGGCTGCGGCCGCGACGGCCTGGCCGGCGCCCGCGCCGCCACCCGCAAGGGCTGACGGGGCGACGCAAGGCCGCCCCGCCGGTGGCTCAGAAGCGGTAGTTCAGGGCGATGCGGAAGGTGTCGAAGTCCAGGTCCTGGCGCACCGATTCCAGGTAGGCCGGCGTCACCAAGGCGGTGCCGCTGGGTTCGAGCCCGGTGGACCAGGTCCAACCGGTGTGGTCGCGCAGGGCCTGGCTTTCGATCGACCACTGGCCGCCAGGGAGGTGTCATTGCCCGCCAGCCCTAGGCGGGGCGGGGTCGCCCTTGTCGCCACAGCCACCAGGCGGCCACCCCGCCGGCACAGGCCATCAGTACCACGGAAACCCGGAACGGCCAGGGCGAACCCCCGTTCATCACCGGGAACAGGCGCAGGCCCTCGCTCCAGGCGTTGAGCGACTGGTGCAGCAGATGGCAGGCCAGGACGCTGCCCCGGGTGGCGTTGAAGACCACGCCCATGACCAGGCAGATCGCCACCACCATCACCGCGAACTCCAGCACGCCGTAACCGCCCGGGTGGCCGCCCTTCATCAGGAAGTAGGGGCCGTGGAACACGCCCCAGACCAGGGCCAGCAGCAAGTTCGCCTGCAGCGGGGCCAGCCGCGCCTGCAGCCGCGGCAGGACGTAGCCGCGCCAGGCGAATTCCTCGGTATTGAGCAGCAGGTAGGCGACGAACACCTGCAGGACGCCGAGCAGCGCGGCGCCGCCCGGCGTGAACGGCGGCAGCGCCGGGTCCAGCCAGCGGCCCGCGAACCCCGCGAAGACCATCACCAGGGCCGGGCCGGCCAACACGGCCAGGATCCAGCGCACCCCGGCGCGCGGGCGCAACACCGACCGCAGCCACGCGACCAGTCCCCGGCGCCCCTCGTTGACCGCCACCGCCACCAGCACGCCGAGCAGGGCACCGAAGAACATCAGCAGCTGCAGCGGCGCCAGCGTGGCGGCCAGCGAGCGCAGGGCGGCCGGGGAATCGGCGTCCAGCCAGCTCGCCAGCACCATGGGCGCCGCGCCCAGCCAGGACAGGGCGAACACCAGCGCCAGCAGGCCGGGCAGGCCGATGCGGGTGGTGGTCGAGGGGTCCTGCACGCGGACGATGCCGTCGTCGGTCGGGTCCATGTCGGGGATTCCAGTGTCCGGAGGTCGCCAGAATGGCTCATCCGGGCGTCGCCGTCGTCCGCCGACGCGTAACCGAACTCCCCGGATCAGGGGGCGGGTGGCCCGTCGGCCTGCCGGCGGCGCCGGTACTCGACCGGCGTCATGCCCGTGCACTTCCTGAAGGCCGCGTAGAACGAGGACTTGGACGAAAAGCCGCATTCGAACTGGATGTCGGCCACGGTGGCCTCCGGGCGCCCGGCGAGCAGGCGCTTGGCGCGCTCGCAGCGGTGCTGGTTGTTGGGGCGCGCTGTGGATTGACCAGAAAATGGCGGTCTTGCGCGTAGAAAACTGACCAGTCGAGTCGAGATACGGAGGCCTTGCTCGGCCTGAAACGGAGCACTTGTTGATGCTCGGCGAGAATTGACCATCCATGCGCGGCACGAACTGATCATCTTATTGGGGACAAAAAAGCGTCCTTCTCCAGCCGAGGCAGGTATGCGCCCAAGGAGTCGCGTGGTCAGTTTTCGGCGCGCAATACTGTCGCTGCCTGGTCGATTTTCGCCGCGCATCAACAGGCAGGCCCTCTAGAGCCGGCCTCGGCGTGGCCGCGGACCAGCCAAGGGTCTTGGTCGCGAGTACCTGCGTCAGGACTGAAAACGCTGGATTGACGGGGCATCCCTGTCGACCAGCTTCCGAAACGCTCGGGTTGTACAGCAGGTGCTGCCTCGCCCCGTCCACCTACCCCAGAAGTGACAGGAGGGACGGCAGACTGCGCCGTTACTCAGTCTCGCAAAGTAGCCGGAATGGCTTCGGAAGCCGTGAAATCCCAGCGGTGGCAAAGGATTACAGACCATCTCCTTTCGTTCGAAGCGATCTGGCCGGTTTCCGCACGCGCCCTGCCTGGCCTACAAGGAGTTCACTTGAGGCCTTTTGGCGCCTCGCCCCAAAGCTCTCCGCGGCACAATCGATGGAGTAGTGGCTCCCTTCCGAGGTGTACGCCGGGCGTTACAAAAACACACATATAATTGACTTTGATTGCCGAATTGGAACACTCTTGCGGCATGGACCCCTACGCCAAAGCCAAGCACCTGCTCGAGGCCCAAGGCAGTGCCCGGGCCCGCGACCTCCGGGCCGCTGGGCTGGAGGGCGCCCAGATCGCGCGCCTGGTGAAACGGGGTGAGCTGGTCAGGCTGGCGCGTGGCGTCTACTCGCTGCCCGGCCGGGCGCCGTCGGCGGACGAGGGGCTGCAGATCGTCGCGCGCCGGGTGCCCGACGGCTTCTTCTGCCTCCTGACCGCGCTGCGCTTCCACAGGCTCACGACACAGGCACCGCACTCGGTCTGGCTGGGAATCCCCGCCGGCCGGCACGCGCCCAAGCTGGACTGGCCTTCACTGCGGGTCGTTCGGTATTCGGGTGCCGGCCTCTCGGCCGGGATCGAAACCCATGTCCGCGACGGCGTGCCGCTTCGGGTTACCGGAGTCGCCCGGACCGTCGTGGATTGTTTCAAGTTCCGCAACAAGATCGGTCTGGACGTGGCACTGGAGGCGCTCGCCCAGGTGCGCCGCGAGCGTCGAACGAGCAATGACGAAATCTGGCGACTGGCGAGTCAGTTCCGGATGGCGAATGTGATGCGCCCCTATCTGGAATCGGTGGCATGAGCATTCCCTCGCCAGCACGGATTGATTCGATCCGTCAGCGGTTGCTGAACCATGCGAAGCAGGCGGGCGAGGAATTCCAGCTCACGCTTGACCGCTATGCCGTCGAGCGACTCCTGTATCGACTCTCGATATCGCGTCATCGGGACGACTTCCTGCTCAAGGGCGCGATGCTTTTCCGGCATTGGTTCGATCAGGAGCACCGTCCCACGCGTGACGCGGATTTCCTCGGGTTTGGTTCGCCGGACCCGGCACGGATCGAAGCCATTATCCGTGAGCTCTGCGCGATCGAGGTCGATGACGGCCTGGTGTTCGATCTCTCGGACCTGGACGTCACCGAGATCCGCGAGACGGCCCGCTATGACGGGCTGCGCGTGAACCTGCGCGCCCGCCTGGGGACCGCCACGTGCCTGGTCCAGTGGGATATCGGATTCGGAGATGCGGTTACGCCAGGGCCCGAGGACGCCGAGTTGCCGACTTTGCTCGAGGACCTGCCCGCGCCCTCGCTGCGCATCTATCCGCGCGAAACCGTTTTCGCCGAAAAACTGGAGGCTATCGTCGTGCTCGGCATTGCCAACAGCCGGATGAAGGACTACTTCGACCTGCTCAGCCTGGCCCGGGAGGGGCGACTCGACCGGGGGGTGCTGAGCAACGCAGTGTCCGCCACCTTCGAGCGGCGGAACACACCCATGCCGCCGTCCCTGCCGGTAGGGCTGACGGCAGAGTTCGCATCGGACAGTGCCAAGCAAGGGCAATGGCGGGCCTTCCTCAAACGGGGCCGTCTGGGCGCGCCTGGGCTTGTGGAGGTGGTGGCCGAGTTGGCTGGCGTCGTGGCGCCGCTTCTTGGGACGCCGCAGGCCTTCCGATAGCCGGGTGCGGCCCAGCCGGCAGTCAACGCTGAGATGCCAGGTACGCCAGTAGCCGCTTGAGTCGCGGCACCGGGTTGGCGAACTTCACCTGCTGCTCGTCGAAGGCCTCGGGGTCGAACTTGCCGCGCTTGCCCTTCTGGCTGCCGGCCCAGACATGGGACGACTTGTGGTCTGGGTCCCCGGGGTCGGCCAGGGTTTCGAGCAGGCTCTCGTAGCCGCCCGGGCCGCCGCAGTCGTCCGGCGGGGCGGAGCGCTCGCCGGCGGTGCAGCGCGGGTACTTCTTGCCCGGGGCCGCCTCGAGGATCTCCTCGAGCACGACCGTGTGCTCCCAGCCGTCGCCGAAGTCGTACTCGTACTCGAGCCGCGGGTTGGCGCGGGTCAGGATGTCGGCCACGCGGTGCTCCCAGCCGGGCAAGGGTGGGTTCTCGTCGAAGTCGTCCAGCGGCATGCCGAAGCGGGGGTTGCCGTCGCGCTGGCCCCAGGGCCGGAACTCGTGCAGGTGGGTGTCGGTCCAGGCGAAGGCGCTCTGGATGGCGACGTGCAGGTCCCAGAAGGTGTAGTCGCCCGGCACTTGGAGGCGGCGCCAGATCAGCGGCTCGATCTCCTGGAGCTCGACCCGGATCTGGAGGATGGGCTGGGGCATGGCGCGCCTTTACTCAATCCGGGCACGGAGCCCGATCAGGTTTTGTCCCAGATCTGTCCCAGATTTGTCACAGGGGGTTTGGCGCGCCTGGAGGGATTCGAACCCCCGACTGGCTTCGGAAGCCGTTCTTGAATAGGTGTTTGGATGGACGTCTTTCTGTCCAAAACGACCAAGGCAAGTCAATTATACATTCAATATCAACAATTTATCACCCATCTGGGCCTGCGACCAACATCAACTAAGATCAAGCGAGCCCGCACAGACCGGGAAATTAATGTCCAATCTTATGGCACGCGCTCTGGACGGCCACCGGAGTAAAGGCTACCGTGGGATACCGCAGCTTTGGCGTGGCAGGTTCCCGTGCAAACAAGAGCGAGCACGCCGAATTTCGATCCCGCCGGGGTTGCGGAAGAGTACTTAGTCCTTGTCCCAAGCGATCGGCGATATGAAGCCGAGCTCATCGAGTTCGCGATGGTGGCTTGGGACGGCTCCTGGCCCGGGCTGTTCTACCAGGACCTGGCCCACCTCTTGGGCGGACTGCCGTGGCTCGCCGACCGGTGGGTCGACACCGAGGCCATCACGGCCCTGAGCAACCCCCGGTTTCCAGACGATTGGTTTGAGAAGGCCAAGTGCTGGCAGCGACCGCCTGGCGAATGGCGCCAGCGCACGCAATTTCGGCAGTTTGAGGGGCTTGCCCTATTGGCCGCACTTGAGGAGTGCACTGCAGCCCAAGGGCAATTGGAGCGAGCCCTCGATTTGATCAATCAGGGGCTTACCAGCGATCGCCGAGGCACTGCAAAGAGAAAAACGCGCCGGCACCCCCTCAAGGCAGTGCTGTTTGAACTAGGCCGTCCACAAAGCATGGCGGCCTTGGCCAAGGCCCTCGCCGAACTGATTCCCAAGGTCTGGGCTCTATACCCGAAGTTCGGGAAGTTCCTAGTGGAGGCCTACTGGCCGCTCGTAACCGGACGGAGCTCCGACTGGGCACCGTCACCAAATGAGGATGATCTCCTCGACCTCAACCTGGATGAACGCGCAGATAGCGACGCAGCCGCCGACATTCCAGAGCTCGAGTTCCAGAACCACGCGCTGCGCGCATTCACTGCGGCTGATCTGGTTGAAGAGTTGGCAACACAGATCCATCTGAGTGACACGCAAAAGGTTGCAGCCGCGGCCCTCACGCCCGCCTGGCGTGGGGAAGATACATGGGACTTCTTCGCCTCGATCTACCGCATTTCACTCGTGGCCGGTTGGCTCAAGCCAATTCTGCAACAACACACAGATGTTGCTGAGCTGCAGGCGGTGAGTCAGTCAATCCACTCAGCCCGTCGGCTCTATGCCAGTCGCAGGGCAGCGAGATGGCGAGAGAGAAGAGGCATTGAGCCACCGAACAGACATCCACCGAGGGCCTTGGTTGCTCCTTCGAATCGAGATCGGCGCGAGGGAATATTTCATCTGCGTGGTTTGTTGGTTCTCGGCCGGTTACAAGGCCTCAATAATCCTGACGCAGACAATCAACTCTGTGAGTTGATCCTCGATCTTGAGAAGGGCCTGCCAGCGTCGCCAACGGACGCACGGGTCGCGAGCGGACCAAGGGCGCAGCATCCGCTGGAACCGATCTTAGACCAGATCGGGAAGCCACGATCCTCGGGGGAGCTGCACTCTGCACTCGGGGGGCTTCTCCCGCAAATTCGCGCAGTACACCCGGAAGCAGGACGCCTGCTTGCCGAGGTGTACATGGATCTCCTCGCTGACGAAAAGCCGCAGCGACCAGAGGAAAAGAGCCGAAAGTCGAATCGAAAGTCTCGTCCTGGCATCCAGAACCGGCGCGTCCGCGTGCCGACCCGGGAGCAAGTCCTTCCGGGCGAGCCAAAGGAAGAGGCAGAACCGGGCGTTGTTGCCTACCGTGGAACGGAGCCCGAGAAAAAGCGGACCACGATAAAGGAAGAGATACAGTGGTTGCGCCAAAAGATCTGGGGCTCCAACCCCCTGTTGATTCGAAACCACATCGAATCACTCAGCGACCCCGAAATGGCTCTGTTGATCGAATATATCGAGGGCCGCATTCATGCCGCCCTTGCAGCGGGCCAGTTCAAGACTGTCAGAACTGCCCTAGTGGCGACATTGGTCGCCCTGACGGGCCGAGGGCCCAATTCGTTCGCCCAAGCAGACAGTCGGCTCGATGATCGCCACAGGAATGCACTGAAGCCTCGACTCTGGCTACGCGAGGGAGAATTCGAGCTTCCTCTCCTCCGTGCCGAAGGCGCCTTCCGCGCCACCAAGGAGGTCGCACACTTGCTGGAGAAGACCGTAGCGGCCACACGATTGCCGCTGCCGCCCAAGCTGTGCGGATGGATCGACCTGCTTCTGGATAAAGACCAAGATCCCTGGCTTTGGACGCCTGAGGGTCTGCGGGCCGATCTAAACGCCTTCTTCGCCGACGCAGAGGGGGAGATAGGAACGGGGATCACGCTGGCGCGAGCACGAAACTTTGCGCGTGCTCGGTTGCGAGACGTCACGCAAGACACCACCAAGACGATGATGCTCTGCGGCGACACATTCGGGTTTTCTACCGCCTCCTTGTACTACGTGAACGTCCCAGTGAGGGAGCTTGAGGGGTCTTTCCAGCGGGCAATGTGGCCGATTCTGAGCGACCCTGTCCCCTCGCAGCCGGCCCCCGAGAAGGATCCAGTCCGAGTCGGATCACAGTTGCTAGTCACTGTCGATGCAGCGCGAGAGCTCGCTCGAGGACCAGGTGCACCGATGCATTCCTCGGCCAAACAACGAGCCCGAAACCAGGCTCGGGTGCAAGATCACAACGCGCTCACAGACCACGTTCTGTGCATGCTCATGGCGGTTGCTGGTCACCGACCGACGGCCGCGCTGCTGAAGTTGGGCCGGTTTGACTTTGACCTGAATCAACCAGCTGCCGTCTTCAGCGATAAGCAGTGCGATCCGGCTCATTCTTTCCGGTATGTCCCAACTGCAGATCTGATTGCGGAGCAAGTCACTCAGTACCTCAAGAACCTCCGGGGCCTTGCGCACGCGGACGGCGTCAATCCCCAAACGGCCCAGAGGGCGGCCCAGTCTCTTCAAGGCGCGGCGCCGCTCTTCTTCCATCTGGCGCCGGAAGGTGCCCCGCTCGAGCTCAACATGCTGGCGTGGCAAGCAACGCTTCCCGGAAATTGGGCCGTATTGCCACTCAACTGGGGACGCACTTGGTTGGCGAGCCGTGGTCGTGAGGCAGGCATTGAAGCCGACCACCTGGCAATCGTCCTCGGCCACCTTGAAGCGACGGGCTATCCATTCTCGAGGGAAAGTCCGCTGGAACCGGCGCAACTCTCAAGGAAAGTATCGGGACAGTTGGGCTCACTGGCACGATCAGCCGGCTGGGTCGCGCGCAAGGGAGCCGGTCCCGACGCTACTGCCGAAGGTCTTCATCTGGAGGTGGGACCGCTTCGGGACTGGAGGCGAGAGCGTGAGGACCTGGCAAGTCAGAGCCGACAGTTCCAGATAGAACTGAATAAAACTCGCCGCGCGCAGTTCCGCAGCAAGCGCGAGCAGGGCGAGAAGCTGGTCCTCTCGGTTCTCAGAGAAGCCGTCGCGGCGGACATCCGCGTTTTTGAAGATCTCGACAAGCCAGCAGATCCGCTACAAGACTCTGCCCCAAGTCTGGGGCAGCGTGGCTGCTCGATCCAGATGTCATGGGAAGAACTGAAAAACGTCGAGCGGAGAATCGAAGAGGGCGCCGGATCCGACAAGATTCTGGCAATAGCAGCCCACAACTCACTCCATCGCTACATAAAGCGAGCTGTTGAACGACTGCAGTGGAACTGCCCGATTCCGAGCCCTTGGCTGACACTCAGTAATCAGGAGCCAACGCCGTTCTTCCCCGGGATGTTCCGTGCCTCGGACCAGCTGCGCATTCTACGGGAGCACTTCGGCCGAATCCCCCCACGCCCAAATCCAGACGGGGCATTCACCGACCTCGAATGGGCTTGCGGAATATCTGCGATGGCGCTGTGCCTATTCTCCCTCGAAGATGATGCGGAGCGGGTGCGAAATATCCTTGCCGGCCGTATGTCGATGACCGGTAGCAGCGCGCTCGGCGACCTGCTCTTGGTGGAAACGGGTGATCGCGCGCGTTCGGCGGGTGTGCGCAAGATCGCGGCCGCGGCGCTCGCAAGGCTGCAGCGGGATCATCCGTCAGTTACTGTTCCCGAGCAGGAGAGGCTGGACGAAGTCTTGGCGGCGCAAATTCCTCAGGCCCTGGCAGGGCCAGCCGCAGGCCTTCTGGAACGACTGTGCGCAACCATTGAGGTGACCAACAGAGTTGAGCTGTCCGGCCTCGCCCGCCTCGCGACCGACGCGAAATGCGGCTGCGTTTCAATGCCGAACGACCGTCAGCGCCAGTTTCTTGAAGAAGGCTGGGGATCCGTGGTTCCTCTCCTGCCGCCGTCGACCCGCCCTCGCGAAAGCAGCAGCATTGTGGGTAAGCGGTGTAAGCCTAGTGAGGCGCACAAGAACTACAACCGGCTGCGCAAGGTCCTTTACATAGGCCGGGGGCCGAAAACCTTTAAACTGACAGGAGAGTCGCTATCGCAGGCCAATATCGGCGCGTTTCGGGATCCCTTGGCGCGCGAACTCAGGGCGCTGCTGGCTGAGGGAGCGCTGAGCATATTGGTTGCCTGCATTGCTTCCTACGCACTTCATCTGACGGAAAACGGCACGCCGGGAAAGAATGATGCCGCCTGGAGCACTGTCTACAAGTACATCACGTCGTTCGGAGCGGAGCTGGTCGCGCAAGGGAGCGACATCAACTTCTTGGAGTTGGATGCCGATCAGTACTTGGATCTCTATCAGGCCGTTATCGATAGAAAGACGGCCGCGTCCAGCAAGGAAATCGCCGCACGGGAGTTGGCTGCCTTTCACGCCTACCTGCAAGAGAATCATGGTTTCGACGTCGTCGACTTCTCCGATTTGGAAGGTGTCGCTATCGCGACAGGTCACCAGGTCGATGCTGAAGTGATCCAGCCTCAGGAGGTGGCGCGCGGGCTTGCACAATTGTCAGCGCTGGCTTGGCCCACAGCTCAAGATCCAACGACTGACGTTGTGCGCATAAGGCTGAACCGTCAGGCGCTCGTATTCACCTTGCTACTGCGGGCGTCAGGTGGCCGACTCAACGAGATAGCTGCCTTGCGATTCAAGGACATTCTGGCCAATCAAGACTCCACGCTTATGTTTGTGCGTCCATCCCGGTACCGCCGCCTTAAGACTCCAGCCGCTCGGCGCATAATCGACGGAACAAAGCGGCTTTCACGCCTTCAGCGCAAGGTCATTTGCGACTGGCTCGCGGCGGAGAAGATTCGCCTGGGAAGGGCCTGGAAGAGCACGCTGCCAATTTTCGGAGTTGATGGCGATCCAAAAGTACGAGTTGCGCCCGAGGAATTGCGCGATAGGGCGATGGAGGCGCTCGGCAGCGTGATAGGTAGTCGATCGCACTTGCACCGGGTTAGGCACCTGGTAGCGGGAGAGGATCTCGCGGCGCTTTGGCTTTCAGACCAAGACTGGCGTGCGCTCCGACGTTCGCGGGCTCGAGTCAGACGACGTACGGTCGGTCGTAGCTGCATGGATGTGGCCCTGCCGAGGAATATTCGTGAACAGGGGATTAGCTTCGGGCACCGCCGTAGTTCGACCACGATCTTGAACTACTTCCACATGTCGTGGATGACCAAGAGTCGCGCTACCGCCGCCCTGCATCCATACGATACCCGTCATGCAGCCGCGGTCGCTCTGGGGATTTCCGTTGCTGGCGCCGACAAGATCCTGCAGCGCAAGAAGAAATCGTCCGCCCAGGACGCATCAGCTGAACCGGCGTCCGTTTGGGTCAAGCACGCTGCAGGGGCTCCGATAGCCACGCCTGGGAACACTTCCCTTCAGCTGCCGATTGCAGGAGCCCTTGAGCCGGGGAGCCCTGCGAGCGCCCAATTGGTGAGTCGCATGCTCCGGGCCATCCAGCGTGGACTATCACCCTCCCAGGCGGCCTTGACCTATGGGCTAAGCGATCTCCAAGCGAGTCGCCTAGCCGAGGCAATAAGTGAAATCGAGAAAAAAACGGGATTCAAGTTTGTGCAGCGCCCGGACAACGACGGTCGCCCTCGCGCTGCCAGACTGTTTGAGTCCGCGCATTCCATAGGGAAGATTCTTGATCTTCTGGACAACGGATCAGATGAAGAACGGGCCTTGGTCCGCGACCTCGCGCAATGCCATCTCCTCTGGGCAAGGCGAGGCAAACGGGATGAATTGGTGTGGCCTGCCAGGAAAATAGATCGCATGGTTGATCTTCTCCATAGCGTGGGCATTGCCGAGCGGCAGATACAACGCTCAAACGTTTCCGGTGAACCTGGGTTCCAGAAACTCGTCGTGCTTCGGCAAGTCGGCAAGGACGCGAGACTGAATCACGCCCTGGCATGGGCGCTCTCGGTCGTACACGCCACTTTGTTGCTGCGTTAAGTCGTCAGTCCATCAACCGCACCGCAATCTCTGGCCGAAATGGCGTTGGTCGAAACTGATCGGGCTGACGCCCGCCGGCCACACCAAAAGGATGGCAGAGAGCGGCTGCCCTAACCCCGGACCCCAAATGGCCCCGCCACTGAAAGCGGGGGCGTCAGCCTATTTGAACGGGCTCCACAAGAAGTTGAATTGCGTATCGGCGTGGACGTAGATCACACGGACGGAGTTTCGTTTGAATTTTCCACGGCCCGCGTTTATCTGATCGTAGGTCTCCTTCAGAGAGGATTTTTCTAGTGGGCTGTGGAAAAGATCCACCAGCAACAACGCTCTAAGCCGTGCCGCTGTGTCACTAACTCGGCAGAGCTTGCGGAGCTCAGAAGTATTCTGGCTCCCTGACAAGGTGCCTCCGCCAGTGGGTGGGCGAACAGCGAACTCCAAGACAACGGGGTTGTTTCCGCCGGATCGGAAATCTATGCGTTGCGGTTTGTGTGACCCATAACGATAGACATAATGTTGCCTCTGCACGGATGAGTGCCTGCTCCTCAGGTACGCGAACAGCACGGGATCGATATGCATTTCGCGATTTGGCGCGTTGTGGTACTCGTCGAGTATGTCTATTACGGCCCGAGCTGCTTCGGTGATTTCGCGGATATTCATCCTGCTATTAGCCCCTGGTCATCAGATATCTAATGCAACAGACATATTCGAGCGAGCATCATATTCCATTGACCACCACGATCTGCGGTGTTCGGTTAGAGGTGCACCTAGAAATTTCAACTTGCATGTGACCTTCCCCTGTTGATGCTCGGCGAGAATTGACCATCCATGCGCGGCACGAACTGATCATCTTATTGGGGAGAAAAAAGGCGTCCTTCTCCAGCCGAGGCAGGTATGCGCCAAAGGAGTCGCGTGGTCAGTTTTCAGCGCGCAATACTGTCGCTGCCTGGTCGATTTTCGGCGCGCATCAACAGATTGGACTCCAAATCGAACCGCTACTCAAAACCGGGGGGCGTCGGCGGCACGTGAAATCTGCCACGACGCAGCAGGGCCTTGCCGCAGATTGCACATTTCCGCGCGATAAGTGCGGCAGCGCTAGATGTGCGAATTATTCTTGCGCCGCAAAGAATAACTAACGCGGGGCTCAGAGCTGCCCTACAAATCGGGCGCCGCTAGCTACGGCGTTAGAGCTGCTTGCCTCTTGTCTCTTCATTGCATCGGCCCAGCAAGCATTCGCTGAGTTGGACAGTCACTTACGCTCAGAAATGAAACAGTTATCGATCCGTCTCGCCTCTTGGGATCGAGATCCCTCCACAGGCGAATTTACCACTAGTTCTAACTAGACGCTCAGTAAGTCTCTTGGACATTCTCAAAACGAGCCCGGCTTCTTTTCCCAACAACGGAACCAATACTATGGAAGTAACTACGCAGGTAAGGCCAATAGTTCTCGCTCTGACCCTAGTGATGGCCAGTTGCGCATCAGCTGGAGATTTGCCTGAAGCGAATGCCTCAATCGGGGGCGGCGGGAACGATGTAACCGTTTCAATCACCGGAGAGTCATCAGGGTGGCTGTACGGATACGCCTGCTATGGGGGCGTTCCTTGGGGATTGCAAATCACGGTCAAGAATATGCGTGGCGAGATATTGGGCTCTGGGTACGCTGAGACCTTGATGGGGTCTACAAACTGCGAGGATGGAATCTTTGCTATCTACCTAGACAGGGCTGTGAGAAGCTCGATGGGGCCAGGCACTCACCCGGTCACGATTGAGGGTCGTTTTGACTGGGACCGACAGACAGTTCCATACAATCTGCCGGTTCGAGGAACCAGGACGAGGATGAACGCACAGACAGTGCTCGGGTCTGATTGCCGATACTTGCGGAACGACCAGTGGGGCTTCTCATACCCACAGGGAGGGTGTTCGCCTAGCTCGGGGTGGACTACATCTTTCCTGCTAAGTGGCTCAAATGAGGACTACCAGTTCCTGAATCATGAGTGGTTTCTGCCAAACGACGCCATACTAGATGGGACGCCTCATCAAAGCAGAAAGCGTCCGTACTTCTACTACACCTTCCACCCAAAGCAAGGCACGACGCATCAGGTTGGTCTCGTCATTGACAAGATCAACTTTGCATCAAGTTACTTGTCAGAAGTTGCGAGGTACACAGGCGTTTTTCTCAATGACGTCACGAACTTCTCGGACGCTACACTGGATAAATACTTGTTCATGGACCTTATTGTCTCAATTAATGCGTCCGAGACCCAGTATGACTCGCAAGCAGGCGCCGCGAAGAACAGAACCACAGTTGGGTTTGTTGCAGAGTGGGAGAACGCCGGAAGCATGACCTCAAACTACTTGGAGGTGAATCTGTTCAGAACGCCGAACTTTGATTTATGTACGCAATCCGGAAACTATGGCGGCGTTTTGCCGACTACGAACTGCGACCCAAATGGCCTGTATGACCGTCGGAACTTCCACGGCGGAGGCGAGGTCGTCTACTACAATCTAGCGACTGTCGATGCTGTCGCCGGCGGACCAAATAGCTCAATTCCTGTCGACGGCAATTTGCGTACGATCACGTTGCCTGTCGGTGAGCTGTTTCGTGACTACGCGTGGGCCCGGCCACCGTCCAACTGGTCTAACGTAAGGATCTTCGGCACATATTTCGGTCATGAGGTTTGGGGTAAGGGTCGAATGTGGGCTGAGCTAAAGCAGTACGACCTATACGCCTTTGTGGCGGAGTAGTGAGCTGCTGCCGGTTTCACAGACACCGAGTTTAGGTGTGATGATTGACCCGGCGCGGCAGTGAGAGAGGTCCGATGGCGCCATCGCGAGAGAGCGGTGCGCCTACAGCTCCATCGTCTGTTCTGCGATCACCACTTGAGCAATTCGCGCCCCGTCCCAGAAGTAAGTCAGATGCGCCCCCTGCAGGACCGGGCCCAGCAGGTCGGGATAGAACACCGCCGCACACTGCCCGCCGGCGTGGCGCACGCTGTCGAAGACAACCCCATTGCTTCCCGCGCTGCGCCATTCCATGGCGGCGCGCTGGCTGGCCACGTAACTGTGGGGGTCGTGCAGTTCGGGCCAGCCGCCGCGGATGTCATGCAGCTCACCGGCGAGATCGCCCAGGTAGCAGCGCATCTGGATCTGGCAGCGCGGCTCGCGGGTGCGCGCCAGGAAGCGATTGCGGTGATGCACGGTTTCGCGAATCGCCGTTTCCCGGTCCAGCGCGGCGTAGTACACGCCATGGCCGCCCGGCGAAAACCGGGAGCCTTCCGGGTTGGGGTGGGTGAACGTCGCCATGATGGGCGTGGTGCCGGGGCCGGAAATCCGGCGTTCGCGCGGCACCAGGCTGATCGTGCCCATCGCCTCGCGCAGGCGGGGGTTGGTCAGGCCTTCGATTTCATACAGCGCCTCCAGGTCGCCCGGCTCGGCGATGGCGTCGAACACGCCGACCGGCGGGAAGCGGCTGGAGACGATGCGCCAGGCCGGCCGCCACTCGACGCGGTGGACGGGAGGCAGGGGCACTAGCCCCAGCCCCGCTGCGCATCGAGGTACTGGCGCACCACGTACAGGTCGGCGACCTGGCCGGCCAGCATGCGCTCGAGCGCGCTGCGGCCGCCGAACAGGGGGCCGTCGTTCGGCCGCTTTACCCAGCCGTCGGCCTGCGCCTCGTCCGGGAACAGGATGTGCAGCGCCTTGTAGATGCCGAGGATGTAGCTGATGCGCTCGATCACGTCATGCGGCACCGCGCCGGCGTGCTCCTTCTTCCAGCGGAAGTAGGTGGAGCGGCCCGGGGAGCCCAGCAGCCGGCGCTCCTGGTCGGCGCCCAGGTCCCACTTGCGGGCGATGTTGAAGAAGGCGCGCAGGGCCGGGCCGGCGAGATCCCGACGGGAGGGGGCGGCTTGGGCGGTGAGGGTGTTCATGGCGGAAGTCCCAATCGGAGCCACGGCTAGAACCATAGTCCCGAATGGGACTAAAGGCAAGTTAGCCGGCGCCCGAGCCTGAAGCTGGGTCGGGCCCCATGTCCTCCTCAGGCTTGCGGTAGACCACTTCGCACTCCGGGCCGACTTCCTGCCTCAGGCGCTCCGCCAGCCCGAGCCCGACCCGATGGAACTCCGTCCAGCTCCAGGAGGCTGGCGGCCCGCCTGGAGCGTAGACCGCCTCGGTGAAGCCACGCATCCACTCGGCGAAGTCGCGCCATAGGGCGTACGACATGGGTTCGGGCCCGTAGAAGTAGGCCCCGTCCGCCACCACGCCGCCCATATCGCCATTCCACAGGAAGGGCGAATTGCCGTGGTCCGGGCTGATCACCAGCTTCCGGTAACGCGGTCGATTTTCCCGTTCGCCCATGGCCCCCTCCCTTTGTCGTGCCCGCGATTCCGACATGGGTCTGTCTCATCGAAGGAGATCCGACCGCCAAGTCCCCTCAGCCGGCGATTCCGAAGGCTTCGCTGGCGAAAGAGGCCCAGCGCCCTAAACCGGCTCGCCGTCCCTGGGAATGGGTGGGAGATGCCGCCCATTTCGCCCGGCGGCCCCACCAGAGAGACGCGCAAATGGTAGCTGTGTTCACCGGCAATGGCCTGGGACTTCAGGACTCGTCCATCACCCAGCTCGGCATGCAGTTGCAGCGGCAGCCTGGCCGGGGCCTCCAGGCCGTAAACCTGGCTACCGGCAACCTGGTGCTGCAGGGCGTGGACGAAATGCTTGTCGTCCGGGGCCTGCCCATCTCCGCGACCCGGACGTACAACTCCCTCGGTCTCGCGAGCAACGTGGGAAGCGACGGGTGGCTGACGGGCTTCGAGCGCCGGGTGGAACTGGTGGGCGCCCTTAATGGCCCTGGCAGCAGCGTCAGGCTCCATACGGGCGACGGGACATGGATTGAATTCGTCTACTCCTCTGGAAAGTACCGCGCCACCGACGCTAGCGGTGCCTTCGACACCCTGAAGTGGAACACGACGGACTCGACCTGGGTATTTACCGACGGCACTACGCAGTACCAGGAAGTTTACAAAGGCACCTCGGGGCAGCCTGAAAGTGCCCGGTTGATCTCGTTCCAGAAGGAATTGCTCAATCCGTCGACGAAGTACTCGGTCCTCTACTCCGGTGCGAATGTCGTCGAGGTGCGGTCCTCGGTGAGTTCGACCTTGGGCGCGGACGCACTTCTCTTCGACTACGACGCGATGGGCAGGCTGACCAGCGTGTCCACCCGTGAGGGTGGAGTTACGCAGGAACAGGTCAAGTATGGCTACGACGCGGCCGGGCGCCTGTCCTGGGTGGAAGTGGACCTGACGCCCAAGGACCTCGACGGATCCGATATCTGGAACTCGGCCGACGCGGCAGCCAATAACGGACAGATCTACCGGACCACCTACACCTACGACAGCGACAGCCTGCGGATCGCCTCGGTATCGAACAGCGACGGCACGTCGTCCAGCTACACCTACGACACCGCAGGCAGGATCGCGTCGATCACCCGGGGCGGCGAGACGATGACCTTCGCCTATGACGTGGCGAATCGTCGCACCGATGTCCAGGACGGGCTCGGCCGGACTTGGACCTACACCTTCGATGCCAGCGGGCAATTGATTTACATGGATGCACCCGCTTCCGGCGGCGTTCGCGACCGGACGACGTACAACTACAACACCACCAACGGGCTGCTCATCTATACCGAAACCCGGCGCGGCGCCGACGTGCTCTCGAGTCGGGCGCTCGAATATGACGGCAACGGAAACCTGACCAAGGAAACGGACGCCCTCGGGAACCAGACGATCCGCGTTTACGGGACGAACAACCGCCTTATTGAGGAGACCGTTGGCGGGGCAACCACCAAATACGTCTACGAGGCCGACGCGCAGGTTCGGTTCATCATCGACGCCGCCGGCCGAGTCACCGAATACGAGTACCACACCTCCGGAGATGGCATCGGCCAGGTCAAAGCCATCCGGACCTTCACCGAGGCGACCTATGGGGGCACGGCGGACGCCGCCACCATCGAGACCTGGACGAGCACGCGCCTGGCCAACAGTACGCTTGTCGAGCTGAAATATGACGCAGCGGGTCGACTGTCGCGGCGCGTGGACTATGGCTCCATGACCTCCGGCGGCAGCGGACAGCTGGACGCGGCCACGTCGGTGACGAAGTACGTCTACGACGCGCAGGGCCTGCTGCGGACCCAGGTCACCATTCGCAGCGGAAGCCGCCTGTCTGATACCGCGGGTGGCACCAGTGCCGACCAGGTCACTGACTACGTCTACGACGGTATGGGGCGGTTGCTCGACGTCGTGTCCCGTGCCGGCAACACCGTGTTCGTGAACGGCGTTACCTCCGCCGCCAGCCTGAGCGACCAGGAAACCATCGTAACGAGCACGCGTTACGAGGACGCGCAATCCCGCATCCGGATCACCCAGGACGCCGGCGGTATCCGCGTCGAAACCCATGACGCCGCAGGCCGCGTCATGTCGACCCAGGAGTGGGCGCCCGGCCCAGGTGGCCTGCGCGAGACGCACAACTACTTCGACGCCGCCGGCCAGCTCCGGGCCAGGCAGGATGTAGCGGGCGGCATCACGTATTACTTCTACGACGAACGGGGATTCCTGGTCGCGGAGGTGAGCCCCACCCTGACGATGGTCGAGTACGAGCGCGACGCGATGGGCCGCGCCACCAAGGTGATCGCCCATGACGCCTTCCTCCAGGCCAACGCCACGGCGGGCTGGCTGGTGGCAGGGGAGGTCACGGTCTCTGACGCGGCCAGCATCCGGCCCGAAGCGGTCACCGCTGCAGGCGTGCGCGAGACGATCTACGTTTACGACGACGCGGGGCGTTTGGCCCAGGAGAGCGACGGCGTCGCAACGACGACCTACCAGTACGACGCCGCCCATCGACTCATCCAGGTCAAGGTGACTGCCCCCGGCGAGACTGACCGCATTTCGCGCAAGTTCTACGACGCCTCTGGGCAGCTGCTTGGTGAGTTGGACGCCAATGGCTATCTCACCAGGTATGAGTATGACAGCGCCGGCAGGCAGACACGGATATATCGTTACGCCAACCCCACGCCGGTGACGGAGCGAGCATCCGGAACATTGGTGGCCCTGACGCCATCAACGGCCTCCACGGATCAGCTTGAGCGGTTCTACTACGACCGGCTTGGTCGCCTGGTCGGCCATCGCGATGCCGCGATGTACCTTACTGTCACGACCTACGACGAGGTGGGCAACCAGCGAGCCGTCCAGCGCTACGCCAACACGGTCTCCAACAGCGCCTCCGCCACCCTGGCTACGCTCATCAGCGAAGCCTCTGTGGGCGGCTCCCGCACCACGCAGTACACCTACGACAACCTGGGCCGCCTGAAGAGCGAGCTCAACCCGCAGGGCACGATCACCACCTACCACTACGATGATGCCGGCCGACTAATCCGTACCGAATCTGCCCAGGGCACGACGGAAGTCCGGAACACCAACCAGCTCTACAATGGCCTCGGCCAACTTATCGGCGAGATGGGCGACGAGGGAACTGCGCAGATCCTTCCGGGAATGGACGAGGTGGCCAAGCGCTTCGTCTTTGCCCAGTACGGCACCACGCATTCCTACGACCTCCGGGGCAATCGAAGCGAGAGCGTCGACGCCCAGGGCAACAAGACCTGGTACTTCTACGACGGCAACGGCAACCTCAGCTACACCGTGCGTGGCGTCGCCGACGCCAACGGGGTCAAGAATGCCTATGGCGAGGTCACCCAGAACGTCTACTCCGCTTTCGGCGAGGTCACCGAAAAGCTGACCTACACCGGTCGGATCGCCCTCGGCCTCGACCCCGTCCGCTCCCAGGTGGAAGTGGCCATCAGCGCCCTGACCTTCGTGGCGTCGGTCGACAGCCGCACCCAGTACTTCCGCGACGACCGCGGCCTCCTGGTCCAGGAGGTCAGCCCGGAAGGGAAGGCCATCACGTACCTCTACACCGGGTTCGGCCAGGTCCGCGAGAGGACGGTGGCGGGCGGGACTGCGGTGGAGCAGACCCAGCGTTTTGCCTACGACAGCCGCGGCCAGCTCGTGCTTCAGACGGAGGCGTTCGGCGTCGCCGGTCTGGAGCGCAGCAATAGCCTGAGCTACGACGCCTTTGGTCGCGTGCTGACCGAAACCGATGGTCGCGGCGTGGCCACCACCTTCGGCTACGACAAGCTGGGCCGTCTTATCGATCAGCGTCTCGTCGTGCAGGGCAGGACCGAGATCAAAACCAGCACCTTCGACGCGTGGGGCCGCACCCTGACCGACGTCAATGCCATCGGCCAGACCACGACCTACCAGTACAACGATGCTGCGCGCACGCTCTCGGTCACCACTGCCGAAGGCATGACGGTGGTAACCGCCTACAACCGGCACGGTGACGTGGTCACGGTCACGGATGGTGCGGGGGCTGCAACCTCTTATCACTATGACGCCGAAGGGCGCCTGGTGCGCACCACCGATGCGCTCGGGCAGGAGCAGCAGCGCGCGTACGACATTCGGGGCCTTCTGGTTCGAACTACAGATGCCACCGGCACCGACATCGAATACACCTATGACGCCCTGGGGCGGGTCCTGACCCGCACCGAGGACGCCGGTGGCCTGAATCTCGTCACCACGTTCACTTACGACGGCCAGGGGCGCCAGGTCGACACGACCGACCCCTCCGGCCTGCTCACGCGCACCAGCTATGACCGCGATGGCCGCGTCATCACGGTTGCCCGCGACCCGAACGGCCTGAATCTGCGCACCCACTACGTCTGGGACCAGGCGGGTCAGCAGGCGAGCGTCACGGAAGGCTACGGAACCACGGCCGCCCGGACGGTGGTCTACGGCTACAACGCCCTCGGACAGCGGGTCTCCGAGGCCGTCCAGATGAACGGCAATGGCCCGGATCTGGTCACCACCTACGCCTACGACGCGAACGGCAACCTGGTGCGGCGCATCGACGCCGAAGGGAACGCCACCCGGTATGTCTATGACCAGGCAAACCGCCTCGCCTTCGCCATCGATCCGCTTGGGGGTGTGACGCGGAACTGGTACGACGAGGCCGGACGGGTGGTGGCGACCCGGCGCTATGCCGCCCTGGTATCGCTGAGCGCGGCGGACCTGTCGGTGCTCGAAGATCCCGACAGCGTCGGCGGGCTGGCGCTGCTCACCGGCAAGGTGGTGGCCAATGATGCCGCAGACGCCCTGCAGTACCGGGTTCTGGACAAGGACGGCCGCCTCAAGTACACGCTCACCAGCGTTGGTGAAAGCGCCTTCACGGTCGAAGAGGTCCGCTACAACGCCGCCGGCCGCATTTCCGAGCGCCTGTCCTATCCGAATGCTGTCACCGTCTCACCGACCCTGCGCACCAGCCTTCTGCAGGCGGGCGAGCTCACCGTAAGCGGCGTCAATACCCTGCTGGGGAACGTGCAGTCGCTGCGCAATACCCAGCTCACCCTCGCCAGTGGTGTCTACTCGATCTACGACGCCGCGGGGCGCGAGATCTACGTCGTCACCCGCCTGACGTCCACCACCGGCCACGCGGTTCGGAAGGACTACGACGAAGAGGGTCGCGTGGTGGCCACCACGTCCTTCGGCACGTCGGTCATCTATGACCCTGCCCGCACGGCCGCCCAGCTGGCGACCGAACTGGCGGCTGTCCCGGCCACGGCGCGCCGCGAAACCCGCCTGGCCTATGACGCCATCGGCCGCCTGCGGTTCACGGTCGACGACGCGGGCGCCGTGGTTGAGCGCCGTTATGACGCCCGGGGCCAGCTGGTCCAGCTTCGCCAGTATCCGGTGCCCGTCGCGGTCGGCACCTATACCGAATCCTATCTGGCCACGGCGGTTGCGGGTCAGTCCGGCGTCCGCATCACCACGAACACCTATGACGAGGCCGGACGTCTGGCGTCCACCACGGACGCCGCTGGGCACGCGGAGTCCTACGGGTACGATGCGACCGGGAACCGAACGCTCCTGACCGACAAGCTCGGCAACCAGTGGCATTACGCGTACGACGCCGCTGGGCGCCTCGTCGAGGAGCGCAGCCCGCCCGTTACCGTTTACCGCTATGTCGCCGGAACGCTGACCTCGAGCGTCGCCGCGATCGTCACGGCCTACGAGCGGGATGGGCTGGGCAATGTCACGTCCCGGACCGAGAACGCCGGTACCGCGGAAAGCAGAACGACCGTTTACGAGTACGACGCGCTGGGCCGCCAGGTGCGCACGATCTTCCCCGACGCTGGGCAGATCGACCCGATCACCGGTGAGCTGGTGGCCAGTGGCCTGCAGCCCGAAATCCTTGTCGTCTACGACGCGCTGGGCCGCGCCGTGGCGCAGAAGGATACGCTCGGCGCATTCAGCTACAAGGTCTACGACAACGCCGGTCGTGTCGTCTACGACATCGACGCCGAGGGTTACGTAACTGCCTATACCTACGACGCGCATGGCCAGCAGACAGCGCTTACGCGCCGCGCCGAGAAGTTCAATTTCAGCTCGCTCGGCTCTCTGTGGACGCCTGGTACCGCAATCAGCTTCACGCAGGCGGGAACGGGTAGTCCGCCGACCACGGCAGGCCGGGAGCTCAAGACGTCCTACGACATGCGCGGGCTCCGGACCGCCGTGGAGCAGCCCTCCATCACCTATTGGAACACCGACGGGACCTCGGCCCAGGGCAAGCCGCGTACCGAGTACCAGTACGACGCTTTCGGCCAGTTGGTGCGCGAATCCGTGCTGCTCCAGGGCGCTGCCCCCTCGGCCGTCTGGGCGAACACGCACCACTACTACGACGAACTGGGACGTCGCACCTTCAGCGTGGACGCCGAAGGCTATGCCACGGCATGGACCTACGATGCGCTGGGGCAGGAAACCACTCGGACCGAGTACGCGCGGGCCCTGAACCCCTTGGCGGTGACGGTCGGGACTCCGCCGGCCCCGCCGGCGGCCGGCGACGCCGCCATCGGGCTGGATCGCACGACCATCAGCACCTACGATGCCATGGGCCGCAAGCTCACGGAGACCACCCTCCGCACCGTCATCGGGCTGGCAGGTGCCAACCTCTCCCGGAACGTCATTCAGGGCTTCGAGTACGACGCCGCCGGTCGGGTGGTTGCAACCACGGTCACTCAGGAAACTCTGGCCGGTGCCGTGACGCAGGTCCAGCGCACCGAGACCGATTACGACGCCTTGGGGCGTGCGGTCGCCATCACTGAGCCCGAGCGTGCAGCGCTGCGGAGCGACTGGGCGACTATCCTCACGAATGCCGGAACGGATCTGGCGTCCCAGGCGGCGCTCTACGAGACCGTCTCGCCGTACACCACGGTCGCCTACGATGCCTTTGGAAAAGCCGTCCGGACGGTGCGCCACGCCCTGGCCCAGGTGGGTGCGGGGACCCCGCCTGCGGATGAGAACGACCAGACAAGCTTCACGCGCTACGACTGGCAGGGACGAGCGGTCATCCATACCGACGGCACGGATCACCGTGTCTACACGGCCTATGACGCGGCCGACCGCGTGTCGCACACGTGGTACGACCTGACCCAGGGCAGCCTGTCTGGCGGGTCCAACGTGGTCGTGCGTGTGCACGCGAACTATGACTACGATGCGCTTGGTCGTCGGGTGTCTTCCGTCACGAGCCGGGCCGGGAGTGCCGGGGTCGACGGCAGCCAGTACCTTGCCTACAACGCCTTCGGTGAAGTGACCGCCGAGGCGGCGACGCTGGCCGGTCTGGGGGACGCAGCCACCCGCCGGGACTACGTCTACGACCTTGCCGGCAACCTCGTGTCGAGTGACGCCGAGGGCGGTGACCGTTCGTATCGATACAATCTGGCCGGCCACCAGGTCGCGGAAGTGCGCAAGTGGAAGGACGGGACGCAGGTCCACGACGTTGTCACGCATCAGCTTCTGGACAAGTTGGGTCGGAATGTCGGGAGCAAGCTCCCGACGGCTACCCTCAGTCCTACGGCGACGCACACCATTACCCGCACGCTCGATCGCTGGGGCAACGTGCTGGAGCAGGTGGACGCGCTGGGCCACGTCGTGACCTGGACCTACAACGAGCAGAACCTGGCGACCAGCCAGCTCGCGCCGCTCGTGACGGTGGTGACCGCCAACAATAACCTGATCACGGCCCGCCCGAAGACCGAATGGGTGTATGACGCCCTGGGGCGTTTGATCGCCTCGCGTGACGCCAACGGGTATATCGACAGTTTTGCCTACGACGCCTCCGGCAAGCGGGTCAGCAGCACCGACTCCATGGGTGCGGTCACGCGATACGCCTATGACCTGCTTGGTCGTGAACGCATCAAACAGGACGCCGAGGGATACCTGACAACGCGCGGGTACGACCAGATGGACCGGGTCCGTGCCGTCGGCGACTTCCGCGCAGCCTCGGGCGGCCTGCGCTATCACTCGATGCGCGAGACCTACCTCCTGAACGGGCAGGGCGATCGCGTCGTAGTCACCGATGCGCTGGGTCATAAGCGGCGATTCGACTTCGACAGCCGCTCACTCCTGGTCAAGAGCCAGTCGGCGATGGAGGAGACCGCCCAGAAGGGTGTAACCACCCACTACGCCTACGACGCCTGGGGCAACCTGATCAGTGAGGGGAATGGCCTGGGCCATACGCGGACATGGGCGTACGACGTTCATGGTCGCGTGACTGCCCAAAGCGACTTCGGCGGCAACTCCCGTCAAATCGGATACCAGGATAACGGGCAGCGCAGCTCGGAAACGAACTCCCTTTACACGGGGGCTGGCGACTGGCGTTCGGTTGAATACTACGCCAATGGCTTGATCCGTCGGATCGATGAGGGCGATGGCGCGTATACGCTGTATGAGTACGACGCCAATGGAAACCGAACTCGTGAAGAGATGCACGGCTCGATCCGGCGTGTGAATCCAGTCACGGGCAACTTGGAAAACATTGAGCAGTATGCCATCGCCAACACGGTTGTATACGACAGCAACGGGCGAATCTCGCGCGTCATGTCCGACGACCTCATCGAGGGCACCCGGACCCTGATGGTCGACTACCAGTACGACGCGGTAGGCAACCGTAGAAAGGTGACTGCGCTCTCTTCCTTTGGTCCGACGATCAAGGGAAATCCACCGCAGTCGACCAACCCACTGCCTAACGTCACCATTCCGGTCGGTGATGCGGATGCCGACTGGCAGTGGCTTACCTCAAGCTATTTCGATGAAGTCGATGGCGACACGGTGACCTATGCTCTGTCCGGGCCAGGCGGCAGTCCGGCCCCGTCCTGGCTGCTGTTCTCCTACGATTCGCTGACGGGTCAGATGACGTTCGACGTCACGGATCAGAGCGTTGCGGGCGTATACGAACTGACCGTCACCGCGTCCGATATGGACGGCGCGGCCTCATCGACGTTCACCCTCACCGTGGATGCGCCGCTCCCGGGCGCACCTGTGATCGCCAGCCCAATCGCAGATCTTGAGCGCAACGAGGGAAGCGTGCTCTCGCTCGACGCTGGCGTGGCTTTCAGCGACCCCGACGGCGACCCGCTGACTTTTGCAGCCACGATCCAGAAGGACGGCCAGTCGTTGCCGCTCTCCAGCATCGGCCTGCAGATCGACTCGGCGACGGGTCTGATCACCGGCACGATCCCCACCGGTCTGGCGGATGGTCTCTTCACCATCCGTGTGACCGCGAGCGATGGACCATCCACGACCTCAGATGAGTTCGTTCTGACCGTCAACCGGGGGCCGACGGCTGCCTCGGGCACAACGACGATTGCGGTGACGAATCAGGTGGCCTTTAGCCGTACCGTCGCTGGCTTCGTCGATCCCGACGCCAATGAGGTACTGACCTATGTAGTCATTAGCCCCGTAGGCGGGGCGCCTGCCTGGCTGACCGTGACCCAGGCCGCCGACAGGTCGATCACCCTCTCCGGCACGCCGCCCGTGGACTTCCCGGGCCTGCAGATCGTTGTCGAAGCGACAGACCATGGCGGGCTCAAGGCCCAGCAGACCATCTCGATCACTGGCGGGAGTGCCCCCAACGACCCGCCCGTTCGGAACATGACATTGCCTGACCGGACGGGGCAGGAAGGTCAGGGCTTCGAGGCGTTGCTGCCGGCGAATGCGTTCAGCGACCCCAATGGCGACGTGTTGACCTACAGCGCGGTTATCAAGTCGGGCACGTCAACGATCCCCTTGTCCAGCATCGGTCTCGGTATTGACGCATCGACCGGGCGCATCTACGGCACGATAAGCGGATCGAACCTCGCTAGCTCCTACACCATCGAGGTGACCGCGAGCGATGGCACGGCCGGAGCTTTCGGAACCTTCACCTTGTTCGTCCAGCACAAGCCTGTGGGGCCTGCCGACTACAGCGTCAAACTCGTCGCGGGCCAACCGCTAAATCATCAAGTCCCGGCTTTCTCGGACGTCGACATCGGGTCTCTGGCCTACTCGATCGTCAGTCCTGTCGGAACCAGCTGGCCGTCCTGGCTCACCTGGGATTCCTTGACGCATACGCTCAGCGGTACGCCGCCTACGGGCATCACGTCCCCGGTGGTTATCACCGTGCGGGCGACGGATCCTACAGGCTTGCATGATGAAGTGAACGTCACTCTCTCCCCGGACCTTGGGATTGTCATTGTGGCCCCGCCGCCTAACTTGGTCGCGGCACTCGATAGGCCGATGGATGATACGTGGCCAAAAATCTTCGACGATACAAACAGTGACAGCCTCTCCTTCCAGGGGTTCGTCATGCAAAGGACCTACATCGACAACGATGGCGTCGAAGTTCCCGAGCAATTTGTTCCTCTCAACTTCATTGGACTCACTCTTCAGGCGGTGCCCGGCAACGGTGAACGCTTCCGGGTCGTGGGTACCCCGCACCCTCTCAATCCTGCAAACACGAGCAAACTGCAGTTCAGTATGCAGCTCAAGCTCGTAGCCACGGACGCAGACGGAAACACCAAGGAGGCCCTCTCGACCGTCAACCTGCGATACGCGCCGGTGCTGACCAATTCGCAGCTGGTGGTCTCCGCAGGCATTCCGATCAATAAGCTCGTTCCGTTCACAGATGCAGACTCCGGAGACATTCTGACTTACACCGCGGCGAGCGCCCTGCCGCCTGGACTGACCCTGAACGCGAGCTCTGGCGTGCTCAGCGGCCCCGCGTTGCCCGTGGGGTCCTACACGTTCCAGGTCACCGCCTTCGATGCCATGGGCGTCTCCACGACGGCCACCGTAACGCTGGTTGTCCAGAACGATGCGCCGACGGCTGGCACGGTGGCGACGCAATATGCGTACCGCACCCAGGCGTGGAACTTCAGCGCCGCGGGCGTGTTTACCGACAAGAACGGTGACACGCTGACGCTCAGTGCGTCCGGGATGCCGCCCGGAGTCAGCTTTGACCCGGCCACCATGGCTTTCTCAGGCGTGCCCACAACGGCTGGCAGCTACATTGTCACGTTGACGGCAAACGACGGAAATGGCGGGGTCACCACCAAGACCTTCACGGTCGTGGTGCAGGAGCCAGGTGTCAATTACGCCCCCGTCGTCGCCAACCCCATTACCGATCGTTCGGCCTTCGCCAACGTCAGCTGGTCGTTCACCGTGCCCGCGAATACCTTCGTGGACCCGAACGGGGACACGATGACCTACAGCGCGTCCGGCATGCCCAGTGGCATGACGTTCAATGCTTCGACGCGCACGTTCAGCTTTGTCACGCCAAGCACGCCCAGCGGTATTGTCTATACGCTCACGGTGACAGCGACAGACGTGAAGGGCCTGAGCACGCCCACGACTTTCAGTCTGTGGGTGGACGCCGATGAAGGCATTCCGCCGTGGCCGGGTCCGGGCGGTGGCGGCCAGATCTTGACGAAGTCGACTTCGCTGGTGGACACGACCAGTTCCAGCAGCACGAGCGACGGTGGCTCCGTCGGCAGCACGGCCGCTGTCGGCGCCGCTGCAGTTCCTGAGTGGGCCCGGCAGCAGGTAGCTTGGTACACCTACGATGCGGAGAACCGCGTCAAGGTTGTCAATGGCCAGCTGGTCAACGGTGCGGTCGAAACGCGCCGGGCAGGCAGCACCTCTGCTCGTAGCTACGAAGCCTTCTATGACAATGCCGGGCGCGAAATTCGCCAGGACTCTCGCGTCGAGACTGAGGAGGCGGGGCAACTCAAGAATTACGTCGTTCGACACCATACGACTTATACCGGGCGCGGCGAGCGCGAGAAGCAATGGATCGACCGCATTGATGTCCAAAACCCCCAGGGAGCCGAGCCGCGGAGCGACATTGAGGAGTTCCAGTACGACGACGCGGGCCGTCTCGTCAAGTCGATCGTGAAGTTCAAGTCGAAGACCTGGGCTTATCAGTGGGAGGGATCTGAGGCTGTAAAGATTAATGTTGGCGGCATGACCCGACGGGAGATTATCTACACCTACGACGATGACGGTCGGTTGGTTAGTCGCGTCACGAAAGGCCGCGAGGCGAATCCGCTTGTCCTCAATCCGCAGCAGCAGGGCGACAATTGGCTCAATACCCCGAACGACCTGTCGTTGCTCGAAGAGGTTCGCTACGCGCCCGAGGGCACCACTGCCGACGAATTGGCCCTCGGCTACGACGCTGCGGGGAATGTCCGCGGATACGCTTTCGAGAAGCATAAGGCCGAATGGAGTGAGGTAGACAACCTCACCAGTCAGGATTACCAGACCTATACGCACTACTACAAATTCACCTACGAAGCCCAGAGCAGCTATCTGGAGAAGTCGGTTACTGGCGAGAGCACGAACTCGGCTTTCAAGGCCACGACGACAACCAGTGTTTACGACGAAGATGGTCGTCGTATCGAGATCAATGACAAGACGCCGCTCGACGGTGATGACCTTCTCAGTCGCCGCCGGCTTGCCTACAACGCCGATGGCCAGGCAATCCTGCGAAAGGACCACTGGTGGGACAACGATCTCCCGCTAGATCGCCAGGTCGATGAGAAGTGGCGCCAGGGCCAGGATGAGTTCGGGTCGGCAAACGTCAACTTGCCCAACATCCTCTGGCCGGAGTTGACCAACGCGGAGTGGAATGGGCTGAACGATACGCAGCGGGAGCAGTACTACGCCGCCCGCGACAACCTCCGCTACACCTATGTCAACGGCCAACAAATCGCCCTGCAGGACGAAGCCGGCCGGCTTGACGCAGTCGGTGGCCTGACGGCGTTCAGCAACAGCGCGTCCGGCCGGGGCGGGGTGCAGGTGCAGGCGGGCGACACGCTCCAGTCGCTGGCGCGCCGGGTGTACGGCAACGAGGCCTACTGGTACGTTCTGGCCGACGCCAACGGCCTGGACGAGGGCTCAACGCTGGTGGCGGGCAGCACGCTGACCGTGCCGGAGGTGCGGACCAGCCTCAACGACGCCAACACCTTCAAGCCCTACAACCCGGCCGACGTGACCGGGCCGACGACGCCGAGCTTGCCGTACATTCCGCCTGCGGCGGCGGCGTGTGATCCCATCGCCACGATCGTCATGGCGGTCGTGGCTATTGCCGTAACGGTCTATACAGCAGGCCTAGCGACGCCCGGCGTTACAGGCAGCTTCTTCGGGGCGGGCCTGGCCACGCTGGCAGGTTCAGGTGGTGCGGTAGTTGGATTGACGGCCGGGGCCATCGGCGGCTTCGCAGGCAGCGTTGCCGCCCAGGCAGTGGGCAAAGCTGCAGGCTGGGTGGACAGCTTCAGCCTGCGTGATGCGGTGGCGGCAGGTATCGGCGGTGGCATCGCGGGCGGGCTGGCAGGCGCATACGGCGGTTCGACCGCGCAGCTTCTGGCCGACAAGGCGAGCGCCACCCGGATTACCGGGTCGGTCTTGGGCAACGCCGTGGGCAGCTACGTCGGCGGCAAGATTGCCGGTGTAAAGGATACGTCCTTCAGCTGGCGGTCCATCGCCGCCAATGCGGTCAGCAGCGTGCTGACCGCCAAGGCGAACCAGACGCTTGGACTCAATGCCGAGGCTGACTTCGGCGGAACCGGGCAGATTGGCCAAGATGTCGTGGGTGGCCTGGTGGGTGGTGTGGTGAGTCTGCACACCCGCCGCCTGGCTGGGTTTGATGACCCGGTCAACTATGGGCAGATTCTGGCAGATGCGTTCGGCAACGCGCTGGGCAATGCCGCCGTTCGGGACCTTGGCGGCCTGTCACAGCGGCCGGTCCCTGGGGCGGCAACTGCCGGCGCACCGGGCTCTGATGCGAACCTGCTTTCCCATGAGCAGCTGATGGCCCTCGGAAATGCGCTGGGAAATGATGCGGATCGAAGTCTGGAGGGTCGCACTTCGGCGAGCCCCACCAAGTCGTCCAGCGTAACGCTCGCCGACACCATCAAATCGGGAGCGGGTGCGGACAAGGCGAGTCAGCTCCTGTTGGGCAGTGTACAAGTCAGTGGAGCTGCATTTGGTTCGGCCGCAGATTCGGCGACGAGCGCTACGTCCCACATGGACACCCAACGGCTCGGCAATTCAGTAGTTGGTGGCGGGGGTGGAGCGCCGCAATCCGGTAGCAGGTACTCCGCTCGAGAGCCGCTCTATTGGTATGACGACGCCGGGACGATGCATATCGGGCCAGTCGTCTACGGAGACGGGTCCGGCAAGTCAGGCTTGATGTCTGACGTAATGAAGTGGGGCGCAATCACGTCGGGTGCGGTGGTCGGCACCCCCTACGCCTTGGCGAAGTTGGCGGTGGATGGTGTTGTGGGGGCAGCACATCTTCTGCGCGTCGGGCAGGGTGAGACCCTGTACCAGCTGACCGGTGGATGGCTGGGGCAGGAGGCTCATCAAGAGCACCTGAGAATGCATGCCGGATTCTGGGAGTTCGCCTCCGATCCTGCGGCTGCCATCAGTGCCGGCATTTCGAACTGGAGTGATGACAGTCGTGAGGCCCTGGACAGCGGCCGTCATTTCGAATACGGCATGCGCATGGCAGACGGGTCGGCGATGCTGGTGACGACTGTCACTGGCGGTTATGGTGCCGTCCGCGCGGGCGGTAGCGGACTTGTCAGTGTGGTCAAGGCTGCAGATAGGGCAGGGATCCTGCCGGTCATGTCCCGCGGAGGTCCGCGCTTCGGTGGGCAGATTGGTGCGATCGGCGAGCTGTCATCGCAGGTTGCAGACACAGCGTTGGCGCCAAGGACCACGGCTTATGCGACCAACGGTGACTTTGTGCAAAGCATCGCGACTCGCGCGGACGACTGGGGTGTGCGTCAGGGGCTTGGGAACGGCCCAGTGGCCGGTACGCTCAAGCATGGATACGCAGAAGCGCTGTTGAATCGGTATCAGCGCATGTTTGGTGATCGAGGTTTGTCCGCTGAAGTTCGGTATGTCAACGGGAACCCTTGGCGTCCCGGCGATCCAATTTTGGGCTCTGTCAGGCTTGATGTCGTCGAGGGGCCTCTCACCAGCCCGACTCATGTATGGGACTACAAGTTTGGTAACGCCATTCTTTCGCAACCCCAGATAACCCGTATTCAAAACGGTATCCCAAGCGGGACAAGTGTTCCTGTTACCATGGTGAAGCCATGAGCGATAAGCGTGCTGCCCTAATGAAGAAGTATGCGCCTATAACCAAAGCCCAACTGAAGGCTGTTGTGGTCGATTACGCATCAGCACTCCCCGAGTGGAGCCTCCTGCCGGACGGCACTGGAGTTGTGAGAAGTTTTGGCCCTTTGCAGCAAATGATTTGGTTTCAGAAGATGAGTTCTGCGGCATATCGACCGACGCATGTAATGAATACCACGGTCTCGCCGATACCACGGATGCTGCATCAGTTGCTCGAAGTGAAGCATCGTGAGATCGAGGTTGGTCGGCATGAGCAGAAGCTGCCTGAGGTCGTCGCTGCGATGGAGCAGCAGTTCCGACCCGCGATTCGCAAGCCGTTGAATATTGCCGAAGTCTTGGAATTGTGCGAGGTCGATTCGCGACGGGACTCGCTGAATGATCTGGTGATGCTGGCGGTTCTTTATGCGTGGCTTGAGCGCAAGGCCGAGGCACTCGAATGTTGTTCGCGGATGGAGCTTTGTCCGCTGCCCACACTGGCCCCGGCCCCGGAATGGGAAGCTATGATGCGCACTTTTGGTGGGCAGCTAGCCGATGCCGTTGAGAGAGGTGATGGTAGATCATTCTTAGAAGCTGCTATTGAAAAGCAATTGATGGGGTAGGTTGCAAACACGGCTGGGCGTCAGATCCAAGATGTTCGACGGATCAGTGCAGCAGAAGCAAATTCATCTACTCCTAAGTCCGAGATTTGGGCGCCGCCGTTCCCCGAATGGCCGGGTGTTGAGGGTGTGCAGAATTCTGTGCAAAGGGGATTTCGGTTTACAGCTGAGGCAGACGGCTCTCGAACTGGATGGTAAAGCGGTTCAGGGCAGCCTTCCAGTCGCGGATCGGCGTCGTCCATTTCTTGCTGATGTTGCGTAGTGCGAGATAGAACAGCTTCACCAGCGCCTCGTCGCTCGGGAATGCGCCGCGATTCTTGGTCAGCTTGCGCAGTCGGCGGTCGCAGAGGTGTAGATGCGCTTGAGGTCGGCCGCCACCTCGGGCCGTCGTTTCCACGAGACGTAGTTCAGGCTGTGCCGCATCATGTGCACGATGCACTGCGGCACGGTGGTGTGTGGGAACACGGTTTCGATGGCCTCGTGAAAGCCTTTCAGGCCGTCGACGCAAGCGACGAAAATGTCCTGCACGCCGCGGTTCTTCAGTTCCGTCACCACCTGCAGCCAGAACTTCGCGCCATCGGTCTGGGCCAGCCACAGGCCAAGCACTTCCTTCTCCCCGGCCATGGTTACGCCGACCGCCAGATAGACCGCCTTGACGCGCACCGCGCCGTCGCGCACCTTCACGTGGATACAGTCCAGATAGACGATCGGGTAGACCGGGTCCAGCGGCCGCACCTGCCAGGCCTTTACCTCGTCGATCACCGCGTCGGTGACTGTCGAGATCAGGCTGGGCGGGACCTCGGCGCCGTACATTCCCTCCAGATGTGTTGATGCGCGCCTAAAATTGACCACGGGGTGGGCGGACGATCTCTTGGACTACCTTTTGGGGTAGTTCATGTACACCTACGACGACCGCAACTTTCTGATCAAGCCTCAGCGCGCCTCAGCACGCTCATTTATCCGCCAAAACGCGCGTTGGCTGTGCTAGTCCTCGCCGGCCGGTTGTCGCTACACTCGGCCGAGGCAAGATCCCCACAGGAGCAAGTTCAATGGAAGTAGCGGCAAAACACATCGGAACAATTGGCGCCGTTGCACTGGTTTTGACGCTTGGCTCGTTCGGTTATCGGATGGCGGATAACAAGAATTCCTGCGAGGAAAGCTATTCGGATGCGGTGCTGGCGACATATGACGGCCCGGGTGCGGCGGCCAAGCGTGACGCGGCATTACGCGAAGCCGCTTCGTCGAAGGCTTGCCGTCAGCTCAAGGCGGATAGCACGGTGGTCGAAGCAATCGCTCGGTAATTGCCTCTTCTTAGCTGCAAACACGGCAGATCTAGTTGGTCAAACTGGAGGCCTTGGTGGCTTTCGGTTTGCACGCACTGAAGGCTTAGAAACACGTATCGTAATGGCCGAGTTGCGCGCTACTGGCGCACCTTTGGGAGAGCGTGGTGGACTGCCCGGCCTTCTGTGGACACGAAAATGGCGCTGTGCTTGGTGCCGAGAGTGATTGTGCGAAGCGGGTGGTTTGTGCCTAGCGAGGAACTAGATTGGCCCCAGGAAGTGGCTTGAGTATCTGAAGTCGCCTGCCCGGTAGGCGGGTCAAATGCCCGCTGCGCGTGAGCTTTCGGATCACTTGATTGACCATCTCGCGCGTCGCGCCGATCCGGTCAGAGATTTCCTGCTGGGTCAGTGAGCTCGGGAGCAGAAGCTTTCCGTCCACATTTTCAACCTCAGTCATTAGTACGCTAATCACACGCTCGCTGACGTCCTGAAGCCCGAGCCGCTTCAGCTGCACGGTCGCGGTTCGGAGCCTCCCGATCAGCACCAGCATGATGCAGTAAGCGAAATCCGGGTTCCCTAGGGCGAATGACTGGAGATCTGTGCTCTGAATTCGAAGGCATTCAACTTCGGTTTCGGCAACGACGGAGGCGGATCGCGTGCCGCCGTCGAGGGCCATTTCGCCGAAGATCTCGCCTGGGGTGATCTTGTTGTAGATGAGCTTTCGTTCGTCAGCATCAGTGGTGAGTACCCGCGCTCGCCCTGAAAGAAGCACATAAGCGCAATCGGCTCTTGCGCCCTCCTTAATGAGGATGCTGCCTGCAGCATATCGACGAGTGGTGCCAAGTTGCATGAGGCGGGCAATCATCGCCTCTGACAATCGTTTCGGATTGCGTGGTCCGCGTGGCATGAGTGTATCTCTGGCGTCAGGACGCCCTTGAAGCTGCCTTGACTGGGGCAACGTCGTCGCTGTGCCAAGACGCGTCCTTCGCCACCAATCTTTGTTCCTCAGGGGAAATCGGGGGGCGGGTTGTCTTGCGCTAGGCGCCTTCTCAGATCGAAGTCAGCAAGTGAAAAATTTACATTTGGGATATTTTCTCACATCGGGCGGAGTCGGTTTCGCTGACAAAGTGCCTGTGTAAACTCCGGGCCTCGCTTGAGGTCCATCGGGACTCCGGAGTCGGAGTCATGGCGATGGGTGCGCAGGACCAGGGGATCGCCAACGTGCAAACTTCTTCCTCCATGGCGGAGGAGCGCCTGAAGGCCGTCATTGACGGCCTCGACGCCATGGACGACGCCAGTGCTATAGCAGCGCTGGAGGCCGTTCTGCGCGACGCCCCTGGATTGGCCGGAGCCCATCAGTTGATGGCGGCAATTCATGCCCAGATGGGTGACTTGGACGCAGCGGAGGCGGAGTTCCGAGCTGCACTGGCGCTTGATCCCGAGCTTTCGGTGGCCCGGTTCCAGCTGGGCCAGCTGTTGATCGTCAGAGGCGACCTGGACGCTGCCGTGTTGGTGCTTGAGCCCATGGCGTCAACCGCTCGGCAGTCGCCTGATGCTGACGTGCTCGGCGCCTATGCCAGCGCCTGGTTGCAAGCTGTACAAGGGGAGCTGGAGGCTGCGATCCGCGAGGTGGATCGTGGCCTGGCCGGCCCGCAGGCACTCCCGGCACTGGCAGCCGACATGCGCAAGCTCCGTCAGGTTTGGCTCGGTGCCCTGTCCGAGGGTGACGGCCCCAGGCCGACCGTGCCGCTCTTCCTCTCCGGCTACAACAGGCAGGGCTAGCCGCCATGGCCGTTGATCGCCTGACCTCCACTTCGGCCCTCATCGCGGCGGTGCGCGCGAGCGCAACCGCCAAGTCCGGCCAGTCACGGCGCGCTGCTGAGCCGGCGCCCACGGTCGGCGCGGACAAGCCAGTCAACCGGCCTGCCTCCGGTCGCCCCTCGGTTGCCGCGTTGCGCCGGGAGCTGGCCGAGCTTGTGCGCGATGCGAACATCCAGGACCCCGAGGTCGTGGATCGGCTGCGCCCACGCGTCGTCAGGTCCATTTTGCTCTGGGAGTTCGGCGCCTCCCTTCGCGAGCACCCCGAGTGGCAGCCCATGCTGGAAACCGTGGTGTCCGCGCTGGCGGCGAACGAGGGCCAGCGGGCGCAGTTCCAGCAGCTCCTGGCTGAGCTTCGGAGTCCCGGGTGAACCCTATCCATCCATCAATCCCGGCAACTAGCGGCCAGTTTAGCTCTGGCTGTTGTGATCGCCGTCCTGCGAAACACCCGAATGACCTCTCCTGATCGCCTGCAGTCCTTCCTGCTTGCAGACCCCGGCAACGCCGAGTTGGCCTGCGAGCTGGCGGACGCCCTGTTTGCCCAAGGTCGCTTTGACGAAGCGAGGAGGGCGCTGCTGTCGTTGCCCGAGGAGCGGCAGCTGATCCTCGCCGTACGCTTCAGGCTGGCGCGTTATGGCTTGATGCAGGGCGACTACGCCGGGGCCGAAGCCGGCTTCGCCCAGTTGACCGCGCAGGGGCACCCCGTGCCGGCGCTGTGGCATGACCTTGCCTTCGCCCAGCTGTGCCAAGGTCATCTCGCCCCGGCGCGCGCGACGCTCGCTGAAGCTGAAAGCCGGTTCGGAGCCGACTCCGCGAGGACGGTTCTGGCGGCCCGCATCGCGCTGTTCGAGCGCAACTATCCGGCCGCCGAACACGAGTTGCTGCGTGCGCTGGAGCTTGAGCCGGTCCATCCCGTGGCCATGGGGCTTCGCGCCCTGGCCAGCCTCGACAGCGGCGACCCGGATACCGCCGGTACCTTGGCGGACAACTGCCTGGCCCAGTACCCGGACCAGCATGAAGCCCTACTGGTGGCCGGAACGGTGGCGCTATGGCGGCGGGAACTTGTCCAGGCCGACACAGCCTTCGAACGAGCGCTTGGGTGGCACCCGGGGTCGGGGCGGGCGTTGTCCGGCATGGGGCAGCTGCTGCTCCTGCGCGAGCAGCTCGAAGGGGGCCGCGCCCTGCTCGAGCGCGCCGTATCGGCCATGCCCGACCACATCGGCACCTGGCACGCCCTGGCGTGGGCCCAGCTGCTTTGCGGCGACCAGCAGGCCGCGGAGCTCAGCTACCAACGCGCCTACGACCTCGATCGCAACTTTGCCGAATCCCATGGCGGCTTGGCGCTGGTGGCGGCGCTGGATGGGCGGACTGAGGAGGCGGATGCCGCCATCCGGCGCGCCCTGCGTCTGGACCCGGCCTGCCTTACCGCCCGCTATGCCCGAAGCCTGCGCCTTCAGGACATGGGCGAAACAGCCCAGGCGGATGAATTGCTGGCCGACCTGTTCTCGCCCGGCCCGATGCCGGCGGGCATCGGCGACGTACGTGAGTTCGCGACGCGCCTTCGCGCACGACTCGGTAACCGCGCGGCCGGCTGAACATGGACGCTGACACCGCCATGCGCCTGCTGTCCGAGATGCTGCTCACCGCGCTCAAGGTGTCGGCCCCGATCCTGATCGCCACGCTGGCCATCGGCCTGGCGATTTCGGTGCTGCAGGTCGTGACCCAGGTGCAGGAAATGACGCTCACCTTCGTGCCCAAAGTCATCGTGGTGGTGCTGGTCTGCGTGGTCATGGGTGGCTGGATGATGGCGGTGACCGTGGACCTGGCCAAGCGCCTGTTCGAGTTCGCGGGAACGCTCTGACGCATGGATGCCCTGCAAACCTTCGTGGCGCTGTTCGTGTTCGCGCTGTTGCGCTACCTGCCCGTGGTGGCGCTGCCCACCCTGTCGCCCTTGGGCTGGGCACCGCCGATGGTGCGGCTGGTGCTGCTGCTGGCGCTGTCGTGGATGACGGTGCTCGCGCTGCCGGCCTTCGAGGCGCCGCCCTACTGGCGCCTGCCCATGGGCCTGGTGTTGGCCGGCCTTGGAGAGCTGCTACTGGGGATGACCTTCGGGCTGGCACTGATGGTGCCCAACGCCGCGCTGCACTCCATGGGTTGGCTGGTGGACATGCAGGCGGGCCTGAGCGCGTCCAACCTGCTCGATCCGGGCGGCAGCGGGGGTGCGGAGTCCCTGATGGGGCGCGCCTTGATGCTGGCGTCGGTGGTGCTCTTCTTCACGCTCGACCTGCACGTGCTCCTCTTTCGCTTCCTGCACGCCAGTGCCCAGTGGATGCCGCTGGGTAGGCTGGATATCCGGCTTGATCCGACCGGCTTCTTTGGCCTGCTCGGCGGGACGTTCCTGATGAGCGTGATGGTCGTTGCGCCAGTCATCCTTGGCCTGTTCTGCATGGACGTCGGGGTCGCGTATGCAACGCGCTCCATGCCACAGGCCAACGTGTTCTTCCTTGCCCTGCCGTTCAAGGTGGCGGCCGGCCTGGGCCTGCTGGCGCTCTCGCTCTGGTTCGCCGCGGAGCTGATCGGGCGCTTGTACCGCGATGCATTGCTTCGCCTCCCAACGGTCATGGGGGCCGGCTGATGTCGTCCGAAGACCAGGACAAGACTGAACAGCCCACTCCCTTCCGCCTCGACGAGGCCAGGAAGCGGGGCGAGGTCGCCAAGAGCCCGGAAGTCGTGGGCGTGGCATTGATGGTCGCGTTCGCGGCGGCGGTGACCATCGGCGCCGGTGGCATCGCGGCCGCCGCGGCCGATGCGGTTCGTTCCACGATCCAGCTCGCCGGCACCCGGCCTGTCATTTCCAACGGCCTGCTGGCCTGGCTTGGGGAGACCTGGGCGCCGCTGGGGCAGGCGCTCACGCCGGTGGCGTTGGCCTTGGTGGTGGTGGCCGTGGCAGGCAATGCCCTGCAGACCGGCCCTATCTTCTCCAGCCACCCCGTGACGCCGGACTTCAAGCGAATGAACCCGGCCAACGCGTTCAAGCGGGTCTTTTCGCTGCGCAGCGTCTGGGAGCTGGGCAAGATGGGCCTGAAGTTCGGGCTGCTGGCTGCCGTCTGCGCGTTCGTAGCCATAGGTGCCCTGGACCTGGTGGCCGCCGCCGCGCTGGGCTTGCCCTCCCGGCTTGGCCAGGCGCTCCAGGGGGCCTTCGTGGCCACCTCAACCTACGTGCTTGGCGTGCTGGCGCTCATCGCCGTGCTCGACTGGCTGTTTGTGCGCCGCGACTTCATGCGCCGGATGCGCATGAGCCGCCGCGAACTGCGTGATGAGCACAAGCGCCGCGATGGTGACCCGGAAGTCAAAGGCCGGCAGAAGCGGCTCATCCGCGAGTTGCTGAAGAAGACGCGCGCCGTGCCGCGCGTGGGAGATGCCGATGTCGTCCTGCTGAACCCCACCCACATTGCGGTGGCCCTGCAGTACCGCCCCAAGACCATGCGGGCGCCGGTGGTTCTGGCCAAGGGTGCGGGCTACCTGGCCGAGCGAATCCGGGCGGTCGCGGTGCGCAAAGGGGTGCCCATGCAGCGGTCACCTGAACTGGCGCGGGCCTTGTACCGCGACTGCGAGATCGACGCGCCGGTGCCTGAGTCGCTCTACGGGCAAATCGCACCGATCTATCGCCGGCTGCTGGCCCTCAAGGAGGGGCGGGCGGCGTGAAGCAGCTGCTGGCGCAAATGTGGGCGGGGAAGCGCGATCTGGTCCTGGTGGGCCTGGTGGTCGGCATCCTCATCCTGCTTTTTCTGCCGATCCCGTCGCAGCTCTTGGACCTGCTGCTGGTGATCAACATCAGTACGGCGCTGCTGATCCTGCTGGTCACGTTCTTCACCGAAACTCCGCTCAAATTCTCCACGTTCCCGACGATTTTGCTTTTGGTGACGATGTTCCGGCTGGCGCTGAACGTCTCCGCCACCCGGCTTATCCTCGAGGGCACCGATGCCGGCCGCGTCATCAACGCCATTGGCGAATTCGTCATCGGCGGAAACTACGTGGTCGGCATCGTGGTGTTCCTCATCCTGGTGGTGGTCCAGTACGTCGTCGTCACCAATGGTGCGCAACGCGTCGCCGAGGTGGCCGCACGCTTCACCCTCGATTCGATGCCAGGCAAGCAGATGGCCATCGACGCCGATATGAACATGGGCCTGATCGACGAGCACGAAGCCCGTCGACGCCGTGCGCTCATCGAGCGGGAGGCGAACTTCTACGGCTCGATGGACGGCGCGACCAAGTTCGTCAAGGGCGACGCCATCGCCGGCATCATCATCATCCTGATCAATATCGTCGGTGGACTTGCCATCGGCATTGTCCAGCTGGGAATGCCCTGGGCCGAAGCCGTCCAGCGCTTCACCCTGCTCACCGTCGGTGATGGCATCGTCACCCAGATCCCGTCGCTGGTGATTGCTGTCGCCACGGGCATCATCATTACGCGTACCGCGGCCGATGGGCAGCTTGGTGCGGAGATTCCGCGGCAGGTGCTGGCCAACCCCCGGGCCCTGGTCATCGTCGGCATCGCGCTGCTGGCCATCCTGCTGCTGCCGGGGTTCCCGAAGCTTCCCGTGCTGGCGGTGCTGGCGGCTTTGGGCGCGCTGATCTACTACACCTCCCGTGCCGCGAGACAGGCCGAGGCCCCCGTGTCCGAGGGCGGCGTGGACTCCCCCGCCGATAGCCGGGCCGGCGGCGCCGTGGCCGCCACAGGCGGGAAGGACGCTGACGACCTGCAGCAAGTGATGCGCATCGAGCCCATCGAAATCCGGCTGGGCAGTGCACTGACGCAAGCGCTGTTGGGCCCGGAGGGCGACCTGGCGGACCGTATCGCCCACCTCAGGCGCCAGCTGGCCCAGGACCTCGGCTACATCCTGCCCAAGGTCCATACCGGAGCACGCGCTGAGCTCGGTGCCGAAGCCTACGAGATCCTGGTGCAGGGCAGTCGTGTCGGGCAGGGCGAGCTGAAGATGGACCGCATCCTGGCCATCAACCCGGGCGGAAACCGCCAGCGCCTGGACGGCCAGGAGACGCGGGACCCGGCCTACGGACTGCCCGCGCAGTGGATCGCCAAGGAGTCACGCCAGTTTGCCCGCGGCGCCGGCTACACCCTGGTCGACCCGGACACGGTGCTGATGACGCACCTGACCGAGGTCGGCAAGCGCCATGCGCCGGACCTGCTGACCCGCGCCGAGACCGAACGTTTGGTCCAGAGACTCCGCGAGCAGCATGCCTCGCTGATCGATGAACTAGTGCCTGGCGTGCTGTCGTACTCCGATGTCCAGAAGGTGCTCCAGTGCCTGCTGCGCGAGCAGGTCAGCATCCGCAATCTCGAGGCGGTCCTGGAGGTGCTGGTGGATGCCGGCAAATCCATCAAGTCGCCGGAGGACCTGGCTGAGCGGGTGCGCGAACGATTGGGGCCATCGATCTGCCAGAAGCTCAGCGACGGAAATGGCGATCTGCACGTGCTGACGCTCGGCCACGAGCTCGAACGCACCCTGCTGGCGAGCCAGCGCATTGGCGATGTTCGCGGCCCCCTGTTTGGCGACATGGGTCAGATGGACGCCTTCATGAAGAGTCTCGGCCGCCAGGCCGAGGCCATGATGGGGCGCAGCCTGCTGCCGGTGCTGCTCTGTCCTTCCCCCTTGCGGCGTCCCCTGCGTGCCCTGATCCAGCGGTCGCTGCCTTATGTCGCGGTGGTGGGTGTCAACGAGGTGCCGCCCAGCACCTTGGTCCGATCCTTTGCTTCCGTACAGACGATTTCCTGAGGACCTGCCGTGTCCAACACCATTGACGCCATCGCCCGCTCGCTGTCAGACGACGTCCGCGCCATGGGCGCGATCAGCCACAACGTCGCCAACCTCAATACGCCGGGCTTTCGAGCCGGCCGCACGGTGGCCAGTTTCGGCCCCGCGCTCGGTGCTGAGGTTGCGTTGGACCTGGGCGACGGCCCCCTGGCGCCCAGCGGCCGCTCGCTCGACCTGGCGCTGCGCGGTCGCGGTTTTTTCCAGGTCCAGCGTGGGGAACAGCTCCTGCTCACGCGAGCCGGCAACTTCCGGCTCGACACCGAGGGCCGTCTGGTGACGGCGTCCGGTGACCTGGTGATGGGCGAAGCCGGACCGATAGCGCTGGCCGACGAGACGGCGCGCGTGGATGGCGAGGGTCGTGTCCTGGTGGGCGAGCGTGTCCTGGATCGACTGCGGGTCGTCGACGTTGCCGCGCCCGAAAGGCTGATGGCGGCGTCTGGCGGCGCTTTCACCTACGACGGCGGGCTGGCTGACTGGCGCGGCAGTGTGGTGCAGGGCGCCATCGAGCGCTCCAACGTGGATCCGGCGGAGGAAACGGTGCGCCTGATGGAGCTGACCCGACACGCGGAGTCGGTCCAGCGCGCGATCTCGATCTACGACAAGACCATGGAAGCCGGGATCAACCGGCTTGGTGAGAACTGAGGACCTGACCAGTGATTGATGCCCTTTACATCTCGGCCACCGGACTGCGCAGCCAGCAGGAACAGATCGACGTGATCTCCAACAACGTCGCCAACATGCAGACCCCCGGCTTCAAGCGCGGACGCGTCAATTTCGCCGAAGTGGCCGCGCTGGTGGCCGCGGATGGATCGACGGCTTCCCACGGGGGAGGCGCCGAGGTTCTGTCTACCTCCACCTTGTTTGCGGCCGGTGAGCTTCGCCCCACGGGTAACCCCCTCGACCTTGCGATCGAAGGTGCCGGCTTCTTTGAGCTCGAGACCGAAGAAGGTGGACGGGTCTATACCCGGGCGGGTCAGTTCCGGGTCGACCAGGATGGCTACCTGGTTTCGGTCAATGGCATGAAGTTGGCGCAGGGCCTGCAGATACCACCCGATGCGGCGGACCTGCGCATCGACCGGGCGGGGGAGATCACCGCACGCCTGGGCGATGAGACCGAGCGCAGCATCATCGGCCGCCTGGAGCTGGCGACGTTCGTGGCGCCCGACGCGCTGGATTCGCTGGGCGACAACGTCTTCGCGGCCAACGGGCGTTCTGGTGAAGCATCGATTTCCGTGGCCGGGGAAACGGGCTTCGGGCGCCTGCAGCAGGGATACCTGGAGATGGCCAACGTCGATCTGATCGACGAGATGAGCAGCCTGGTAATGGCGCAGCGCGCCTACCAGCTGAACGCCCGTGTGCTTCAGGCGGCCGACCAGGTCCTTGAGACCATCAACAACCTGCGCCGATGATGTTTCCCAGGCTGCTGATCATCCTGTTGGCGCTGGGCGTGCCATGCGCGGCGGCCGGTGACGGCCAGCGCGTGCCGTTCGACGCCGTCAGCACGCGGGTCATCGAGCATCTGCGTGCGCTCTCGGCCGACCTGCCTGGCGAGCTGGAACTGACGGTGCTCAGCCGGGGTGAATCCGTGGCCATCCCAGAGGGACGGCATGAGCTGCGAATCGCCGGGACCTCCGGCCGGTGGCCGCGGCCCCGCGTGGCCGTCAGCGTCGAGCATCGGGTCGACGAAAAGGCGGTGCGCAATCAGGTGGTGTGGGTCGCGGCTCACTGGTGGATGCAGGCCGACGTCCATGCGGATGGTGCGGCCCAAGGGACGCCGACGGCTGCGCTGCGCTTTCGGCGCGAGCGCGTGGATCTTGCGCCCTACGGCCCGGCCACTGAGGCCTCGCAGCTCCCGGGCGGTCAGCGCTTGCGTCGGCCAGTGCGGGCGGGCCGGCCCGTGCTCGCTTCCGACTTCGAGCCCTTGCCGGACGTCCTGGCCGGCGCCGAGCTGCAGGTCGAAGTCGCCCGTGGCGCAGTCCGCTTGAGCACGGTCGGGCGCGCGATGAGCGATGGCTCGATTGGCGACGTCATTCCAGTGTCCCTCGGGAAGTCGCGCCCCCCGGTGGATTCCATGATCCTCTCTTCCAAGGCGGTGCGTGTTGAAGATTGAACTTCACAAGCTGGCGGCCTGGCTCACCCTCGCGGTAGCGGCGTTGGCGCATGCCCAGGCCCAGGAAAGCCTGATTGATCCCGACAGCTTTCGCGGTCCGGCGGCCGATCGGCGCGCCTACCGGGTGGGTGACCTGCTTACCGTGCACGTGCTGGAGGCAACCAGGGCGCGCTCGGGGGCGGCCACTGATGCCTCCAGCGATACGGGACTGCGGATCGGCGTGAATTCGCCCTCCACAGACTACGACGCCTCTTTGGGCCTGTCGGGCGGCAGCGCAGGCGGCGCCGAGACGTCGCGCGTGGGCGAACTTCGGGCCCAGATCTCGGTGCGTGTGACGGGCATCAGGTCCGGGGGCTTGCTGGAGGTTGCGGGTGAGCAGTCGCTGGTCGTCAATGGCGAGCGGCAGCAGATCGCCATTCGTGGCCTGGTCAGGGCCGATGACGTCTCGGCGGCCAATACCGTCTGGTCGCACCGCATTGCCGACGCGCAGGTCGAACTGACCGGCATCGGCACGGTCAGCGAGTCGCAGCGCCAGAGCGTGGTGTACCGGGTGATGAAATGGATGCGGCTGCTGTGATGCCCCGGCTCCTGATCCTGTTGTTGGCGCTCTTTGCCGGGGCCGTCTCGGCGCAGGACGCCCGACCCGTGCGTCTCAAGGACGTCGCCCGGGTGGCGGGCGTGCGCGAAAACCCCTTGACCGGCTATGGCCTGGTGTTTGGTCTGTCCGGCTCGGGCGATTCGTCGAGAAACCGGGCAACGCTGCAGTCCGTGGCCAACACCCTCCAGGGGTTCGGCATCAGCGTGTCGCTGGACGACCTGGCCAGCCGGAACGTCGCGGCGGTGCTGGTGACGGCCAAGTTGCCGGCCTTCGCCGAGCCGGGCCAGCAGCTGGACGTGCAGGTGGCCTCTGCGGGTGACGCGCGCAGCCTGACGGGCGGGACCTTGATGCTGGCGCCGCTCCTGGGGCCGGATGGGCGGGTCTATGCCATCGCCCAAGGGGCCATTTCGGTCGGCGGCTACCAGGTCGAAGCCATCACGGCCTCGGTTCAGAAGAATCACCCGACCGTTGGCTGGGTCCCGTCCGGCGCCACCGTCGAGCGGGCCGCGCCGCTGGGCGTGGCAGGCGATGGCCGCCATTTGAGCATCCTGCTCAACGACCCCGACTTCACCACCGCGCAGCGCATCGTCTCGGCGCTTGCAGCCAGCGTCCCCGGAACGGACGTCCGCGCGGAGCATGCCGGAAAGGTCACCGTGGACTTCGGGCAGGTGCCGGACAGCCTGGTCGCCGAGATTTCCCGGATCGAGAACGTGGTCGTCAACCCGCATCGCAAGTCGCGGGTGGTCGTCAACGAGCGGACCGGCACCGTGGTGGCCGGCGGGGACGTTCGCCTGGGCCGCGTCAGCATCTCGCATGGTGAGCTGAGGATCGAGATCTCGACGACCTACTCGGTCTCCCAGCCTGACGGCGTGTACATCCGCCCTAGCGCGAACATCGGAAGCGTTGTCGTTCCTGACAGTGAAATCAAGGTTTCCGAGGGTGTCGCACCGATCGTCACGGTACCGGAGGGAGCGACGGTCGCCGACCTGATCGCGGCGCTCCGTGCGATCCACCTCTCCACGCGCGACGTGATCGCCGTCCTGCAATCGATCAAGGCCGCCGGCGCGCTCGACGGCGAACTTCTCATTCAATAAGGAACAACGCATGGCCCAGGACATCACCGTAGAGGCGGTTCGCCTGGCGCTGGGGCTCCAGCAGCTGCGCGCCGAGGTGGCCAGTAGCAACATTGCCCGCGCCAACACGCCCGACCATCAGGTCATGCGGGTGGACATGGGCAATGCCATGGCGCTGCTGCGCCAGGGCGCGGCGCCGGCCTCCGGCCCCGGCGTGTTTGCCAGCCTGTCCGCTGCCTCGGCGCAGGAGATTGCCCCGGTCGTCGCGGACACCTCCCTCGCGGCCTCCCAGCCTGACACGCAGGTGGCGGAGGTGGTCGCGGCGAGCCTGGACTACCAGGCCTTGTCCGAGTCCCTGAGTCGCCACTTCGGCCTGATGCGGCTGGCGCTGAGCGGGAGGAGCGGGGCATGAGCATGGATGCGATTCTCGAGGCCAGTCGCGCCGGGCTCGATTACGAGCGCATGCGCATGGATGCGGCCAGCCGGAACATCGCCAGCGCCAATGTGCCACTGGCGCCTGGCGCCGTCGCGGCGGCGGCGCAAGCGCCCGACTTCGCTTCAAAACTCGCCGAGTCGGCCGGCCTGTCCGCCGACCCGCTGCCGGCCACGCGCACGGTGCACGACCCGGACCACCCCATGGCGGATGCGCAAGGGCGCGTGCACTACCCGGCGATCGACCTCGTGAGTGAGATGACGACGCTGATGACCGCCAGCCGCGGCTACGAGGCCAATGTCCGGGCATTCAACCTTCTGCGCGGCATGGTGCTGCGCGCCCTGGAAATAGGAGCCAAGTGATGGGCATTGATGCGATTGCCGCCGTCTCCGCTGCGGCGATGACGGCGCCGGCCACCGCAGGGTCCGCTCCGGCGGGCCGGACTGATTTTGCCACCCTGCTGGGGGACGGCCTGGCGCAAGTCGACGAGAAGCTGAAGGTCGCGGATCAGGGCCTGCGAGCCCTGGCGGCAGGCCAGGTGCAATCGCCGCACGAAGTGATGATCTCGATGGAGGAGGCACGCATGAGTCTGATACTCATGGTGGAGATGCGAAACCGCGTCGTCGAGGCCTACCAGGAGCTGGTCAGGATGCAACTCTAAGTCGGGAATGAAGTGATGTCTGTGAAGGAATTCTACGGATCGTTGGGAACCCCGCACCGGGTCGGCCTGGTCGTCGGGCTGGCGCTGCTTGCGCTGGCGACGGCCGCGGCGATCTGGTGGGCGCTGACGCCGCGTTACCAGCTCCTCTTTGGCAATCTCAGGGAGGCCGATGCCGGCGAGATCGTCGAATCCCTCTCCGAGTGGAAGGTGCCCTATGAGTACACCGAGGACGGCACCGGCTTGCGTGTGCCCGAGGATCAGGTCTACGACACCCGGATGAAACTGGTGTCCGAGGGCGTGCCCTCACGCGGCCACGTTGGATTCGAGCTGTTCAACGAGTCGGACTTCGGTGCCACCGAATTTGCCCAGCGGATCAACTACCAGCGCGCACTCCAGGGCGAGATCGAACGAACGATCTCCGCGTTGCCGGGCGTCGAGTCCGTCCGTGTGCACCTGACCATCCGCCGCCCGGGCCTGTTCTTGGGGGAGAAGGAGACGTCCAAGGCCTCCGTTGCCCTGGCCCTGGCGCCGGGCGTGACGCTTGATCCGGTGCAGGTGGGTGGCATCCGGAACCTGGTGGCATCGGCGGTTGACGGGCTGTCCCCGGATGCCGTCGTCGTGCTGGGCCCGAGTGGCGCCCTGCTTGCGGGTGCCGGGGGCAATGACACGGGCGCCGGAATTGGCGAGCGGCAGGGCGCCTACGAACAGCGTGTCCGCGAGCGGATACAGGACCTGCTGAGCGGCGTGTTTGGCCTTGACCGGTTCACGGTGACGGTGGATGCGCGGCTTAACTTCGACCAGGTGACGGAGGTCAGTGAGAGCCTGTTGCCGCACGCTGCGAATGGCCATGGACTGCTGGTGCGCAAACAGACCACCCGACCGCTGGCCGGGGCCGATGGCGCCACTTCCGGTTTGGCCCAGGAGCAGGTTGAGTATGCGCACGGCAGTCGTCGCGAGGAGGTGGCGCGCGCCCCTGGTCGGGTTGAGCGGCTGTCCATCGCCGTGCTGGTGCCGCCGGGTCTCGGCAAGCCCGAGCTTGATCGTTTGCAGAAGCTGATCTCCGCCGCTGCCGGCCTGGACCCGAAGCGTGGCGACACGCTTGAAATTGCGGCTCTCACCGCGGATGCCGGATTGGAAGCCGAGGGAGGCCCGCTTCCCGCGCTGCTCGAGCCTCTTCCACCTCAGGCGAGCGAGCGTCCGGGGCCAACGGCGGCGTCCCCGGTTGCGTCGATGTCGGGTGGTTGGCTTCTGGTGGGCGGCGCTGGCCTGTTCGTACTCGGACTGCTGATGGGCTGGTGGTTGCACCCGCGTCCGCCGAGGCTGTCGCCGCAGGAAATGGACGCGATGTCCGGACGCCTGCGCGCCTGGTTGGCCGAGGGGGGAGCGTCGGCATGATGACGACCGGGCGGCGCAAGGCAGCGCTCTATCTCTCGTCCGTTTCGCCGTCGGAGCGACGGGCGCTCCTGGCGCGACTGCCGGCCGCCACCGGGCGTTCGCTTCTGCCGATGGTGCAGGAACTGGTGCGCCGCCGCTGGAACGTGCGTGCCGCCGTCGAGCAGGTCCTGTCCGAAGACTTGCGTGGCCTGACCGCCACCACGACCCTCGATGTCGAATCGCTGCTGATCCTGGCCCGGCACCTGTCGCCCGGCTGGTATGCCCGGGTCATCGAGGCGTCTGGCCCGGTTGATCGACAGTTCCTGCTGGCATTGTTGGATGACGACTATGCGGCGCGCGTACGCAGGGAGCTGCAGCACGGCACGCCGCTCGCACCGGCGCTTGCCAGTGCGCTGCTCGCCGAGGCGATGGCCTTGGCGGGCAGGGAAGCATCGGGATGCGCACGATGAGCGAATCGGGCGGGTCCATGTCGAGGATACGGAGCCTCGCGGATGCCCTTTCACCACGGCATGAGGACGTGGCGCCCCCGGCCCAGACCGGGCCGTCGGAGCGCGAGAGGGCATTTGAGTTGGCGCGCAGGGAGGGCTACGCCGCGGGCCTTGCCGAGACCGAGGCGGAGGTTGCCCGGCGTGTTACGGAGGTGGCCGCGAAGCTCGAGGAGCAAGCCCACGCGGAGCGCTCCCGGCTCGACGACGCCATGGAGACGGTCTCCCGGCTTGGGCGTGGAGTTGAGGCGGCCCTGGCGGACCATGCCCGGTTCGCCGAGGAGGTTGCAGTTGAAGCGGCCTACGCTGCGATCCTGCGCTTGCTCAAGGTACGGGATGCCGACCGCGCCCTGGTCAGCGACTTCTGCCGCCAGGCGCTGGCCTCCTTCGGGAATGGTGCAAAGTCGGTTCGGCTCGCCCCGGGAGAGATCGTGGACGGGCTTGCGGGCGAGTTCGGCGTGACCGTAGTCGAAGACCCGAGCCTGGCTCCCGGACAGTGCGTCATTGAATCCCTGCGCGGTGCCTCCGATACCGGCCTGGACGTTCGCCTGGAAGCCATGCGCCTGGCTTTCCTGGAAGGGCTGGCCGAGCATCGGAGGCGTGGATGAGCGGTCTGTCGCAGCATCTCTGCGCTGCCGTTTCGCGCGCCGATCTTGCCAGCCGCCACGGCAGGCTGACCGCGTTCAATGGCTTGGTCATCGAGGCAGCCGGCCCCGAGGCGCACCTGGGCGAGCTGTGCGAGGTGCTTCCGGCGCACGGGGCGCCCATCCAGGCCGAAGTCGTCGGCTTCCGGGACAACCGGGTTCTGCTGATGCCCTACGGGAATGTGCAGGGTATTTCGGCCGACAGCCGCATCCGGGCAACCGGACGCAGCCTGTCCATTCCGGTCGGTGCCGGCCTGCTCGGGCGGGTCGTGGATGCGTTCAGCCAGCCACTCGATGGCGGCCCCGCCATTGCCTACGACGCCCGCTATCCGCTCTATCGCGAGCCGATCAATCCGCTCGACCGGGCGGAGATCGATGAAGTCCTGGAAACCGGGGTGCGTGCCATCGACGGGTTGCTCACCCTGGGAGTAGGGCAGCGCGTGGGCGTTCTTGCCGGCAGTGGCGTGGGAAAGAGCACCTTGCTGGGGATGCTGGCCAAGCACGTGCGCGCCGACGTCACGGTGATGGGCTTGATTGGCGAGCGAGGGCGCGAAGTCGGCGACTTCCTTGCCCACTCACTGGGTGCGGAAGGGCTGAAGCGGTCCGTGGTGATGGTGGCCACCGCCGACCAGCCCGCGCTGGTGCGTACCCATGCGGTGCACGCCGCCCACGCCGTCGCCGAATACTTCCGTGACCAGGGTCAGTCCGTCCTGCTGATCGTGGATTCCATGACCCGCTTCGCCATGGCCCAGCGCGAAATTGGCCTGGCTGTCGGCGAGCCTCCCACCTTCCGTGGCTACACCCCCTCGGTGTTCGGCCTCCTTCCCAAGGTGTTGGAGCGCTGCGGACGCATGCGCAAGGGCGGCGCGATTTCCGCCATCTACAGCGTGCTGGTGGAGGGTGACGACATGAACGAACCGGTGACTGACCACATGCGCGCCATCCTTGACGGGCACATCGTGCTTCAGCGCGACCTGGCGGCGCGTGGCCACCATCCGGCCATCGATGTCCTTCAGAGCACGAGCCGCCTGATGAGTCGGGTCGTCCCGGAGAAGGAGCTGGCGATCGCGCGCGAAGTGAAGCGACATCTCGCCGTCTACGAGGGCTCGCGCGACCTCGTCGAGCTTGGCGCGCACCAGCGGGGCGCGAATCCGGCCCTTGATCGCGCATTGGACATCAAGCCAGCGCTTGATCAGGTGCTGTGCCAAGGCGCATCGGAGCATTCCCGTCGGTCTGAGGCGATGAGTGGCCTGCGCGCCGCGTTGGAAGTGCAGGGAGGGGCGCATGGGGCGTGATCGACTTCACCGGATGGATCGACTGCTCAGGCTGCGGCAGCTCGACGAAGAGCGTGAGGCCACCCGACTCTCGGGTTGCGCGCGTGCGCATGCCGAAGCCAGTGGGAAAGCGGCCGAAGCGGACGCTGCCGTGGCTGCGATTGGCCCCTGGAAGGCGCGCACCGATTCCGATCGAGGCCTGGACCTTGGCCAGTACCAGCTGGCAATCGAAATCGAGAGGCATGCCATGGCGCTGGCCAGCATGGCCCGGGACCAGGAGCGCGCCGCCCTGGACACGCTGAAGACCGCGACGGGGGACTACATGCGTTCGGCGTCCGATCTGCGCGTCTCGGAAAATCGGCGCAGCCGGGTTGAGAAGGTGGTGCGCTACGAGGAGGAGGTTCGGGAGTCGGACCAGCTGGCGGACCTCCTGACGGCAAGCACGAGGGCGGCCACGCCATGATCAGGCTGTTGCCGGAACTTCCCTTGCCTACCCCGGATCGAGGCCCGTTCGAGGGTGCTGCCCCACGCACGGACTTCGCCCAGCTGCTGCAGCCGCCGCCCGCCGGGCCGGCGCCGTCGAATGAGGTCGCGTCGCCCGAGCCATTGCCGTCGTGGCTGATGGCTCAGCCCGTGCCACAAACGACAGCGCTGCCCCTGGCGGCAAGCCCGACATCGTGGCTTCTCGCTGCCGGCGAATCTTCCGTCGAGGGTCCGGGGCCGGACGGAAAATCTCCCGAGGCTAGTCCCACGCCGCCGCCGGTCGCGGATTCGCGTGCCGCGGATCCTGTGATCGCTCCCGCTCCGGACCCTGCCGGGTCATCGGCAGCCGCTGCCATGGCTGATCCGCCGCTCGTCGACGGGCACGGGGTTGTCGTGTGGCGGATGGCAGCGCCAGCTAGCGGCGAGGTGCTGACACTGTTCGCATCGCCGTGGCAGCTGATTTCCGGTCCGCATCTCTCGCGGACGACACGGGGTGACCACGGGCTCCTCACCGGTCAGACCATCACTCCGCCTGCGCCGGCAGAGGCGACGCAATTCATGGCAACTGAGTCGTCCGCGATCCAGAGGGCGCCTCGTGCCGGCCAGGACAGCCCGCTGCAGGTGGGACGTCATGGGCTGGGTCGTCCTGTCGATGCGCAGGAACGATCGGGAAACGCGGATGACGTGCCGGTTAGCGCCCCCTCGGGCGGCACGACCGGCGGCGCCCCAGTGCCGTGGCCGATCCGACTTCTGCGTTGGCTCAACGCCGGCGAGCAGGGTCCAATTGCCTGGCTCCGGGACTTCACGGCCGACCCCGCGGTGCTTCCGTCCCTGATCACCGAGATTCGCCGCTTCGCGCAGAGCGAGAACATTCCCCTGCGCCGCATTGTTCTCAATGGCCAGACGATCTGGGCCACCGAGACCCCATCCACCAGTACCACTGCAAAGGTATCTCCATGACCGTAGATTCCATCGGCACGGTGCTCAATCCATCGAGCGGGACGGCCACTGCCCAGAACACCATCCAGCAGGAAGACTTCATCCGTCTGTTCCTGTCGCAGCTGCAGTTCCAGGACCCGATGGAGCCGCTGGACAACCGCGAGTTCCTGGCCCAGCTGGCCCAGTTCTCCAATCTCGAGCAATCACGCCAGACCAGTCAGAACACGGAAGGCATGCTGGCGATGGAGTCGGCATCGCAGGCGCTTGCGCTGCTCGACCGTGATGTGGAGGTGCAGAACGCCGGCGTCGCCAGTTCCGGCACCGTCACCGCGGTCCGATTCACCCCGACCGGCCCCGACCTCACCGTGCAGACCGCGTCGGGCCAGGTACTGGTCAACATCCGGCTGTCGCAGATCAGCCTCGTCAAACCCTAACCAAGGCAGGGCACTATGTTCCAGGCATTGTTCAACAGCCTCTCCGGGCTCTTCAGCTTCTCCCGCAGCCTCGACACGGTCAGTAACAACGTGTCGAACATGAATACGCCCGGCTTCCGGGGAAGCGACACGTTCTTCGAAAACGTCAATGGCGGGCGGGGTACGAGCGTCTCCGGCGAGGGTCTGCGCACCACCCCCGGCGACGTTCGCCAGACCGGAAATGCGACCGACCTGGCCATCGACGGCAACGGGTTCTTCATCCTTCGCGATGCCGACGGCAACCTGCACTACACCCGCGCCGGCCAGTTCCGTTTCGACGACCAGGGGTTCCTCGTCGATTCCGTCACCGGGTTCCAGGTGATGGCCATTGATGACGTCGGCAACCTCGTCGAAATCGACCTGGATGCCTACCGGACGCTGCCCCCGGTGGCGACGACCGAAGTCACGCTGGTTGGAAACATCGTGCCGGGTACGCCGACGCACGTGATCAACTCCGTTCGTGTGTACGACACCAACGGAAACATGCATACCCTGCGGGTGACCTTGACCGACAATACCGCGGTTACGCCGGGAAGCTATCTGGTCACTGTGGCCGATGAGACCGGCGCTACGGTGGACACGGGTGAACTCCGGTTCGGCCTGGATGGGACGCCGGCGCCTGGATTCAACAGCATGTCAATCGACCTCAATTACCAGGGTGTCGCCCAGAGCGTCACGCTCAGCATGGGTGCGCCGGGTAGCTTCACGGGCGCGACGCGGCTGGCCGGTAGCAGCACCAACATGGGCGCGCGGGTCACGGACGGCCACGGCGTTCTTGGCGTGACGGAGCTGTCGTTCGACGACAATGGCGTCATGCAACTTGTCTACTCGGCAAGCGAGCGTCGGGAAGGTCCGCAGATCGCGCTGGCAAACTTCAGCAACGAAAGTTCGCTCGAACTCTCAGGCGGACGGCTGGTTTCCGGTGCCGGCACCGAGAATCGCACGATCGGGCGCCCCGGCGACGCCACGTTCGGCGTGATTGCCGGCGGAAGCCTGGAAATGTCGAACGTGGACCTGACCCAGGAGTTCGCCGACATGATCATCATCCAGCGCGGCTATCAGGCCAGCTCCCGCGTAATGACGGTCAGCAACGAAATGATCGAGCAGCTCTACAACAGCACCCGGGGTGGATGATGGCGGTGCGGCGACTGCGCTGGCAGGGGCCGGCGCGCACTGAAGCCTGCCGTGTCCGACTGGTCGGGCTGCTCGAAGCGTGGCGTGACGCCTGGTGCACTGGCAGCGGGGACATCTCCCTGGAGCCGGCGCTGGAGGGCGAAGTGCCGGACGTGGAATGGCGCGGCGCAGCCCGGCTAGGCGGAGCCATCTGGCTTGGTTGCCCCCAGGGTGACGAGGCCCGGCTTGGCACCCTGCTGGCCGGACAGGACGGGCCGGATTTCGGGGGGATCGCGGCCCGCCTTGCGGTTCGCGCCTTGGAGGACTTGCTGGCAAGGCTCACGGACGCGTCGCCGGAACCGGCGGGCAAACCCGGCGAGCCTGAGTCCGATGCCGACTTCATTCGCCACGGTGGGATCGCTTTTTCGCTGACCGGCGTCCTGGCGGGCTACCGCCTGTTGGTGGATGCCACGGCCTGCGACCGCCTCGTCCCCCCGCTGCCGCCGGCAAGGGTGGATATCGCATCCCTCGACGAGGCGGTACGCACGCAGGAGATCGCGTTGAGTGCCGTTGTTCCGCTTGGCGAGCAGGCACTCGCGCAATCGATGACTCTCCAGGTGGGTGACGTGCTCCTGGCGGGTCCATTGAGCGCCGCGACGGTCCGGCTGGCCGCGGCTACGGGGCAGGAGTTGGCTGCCGGCGTGTTGACCCGGGTCGGTGACGCCCGGGGGATCAGGATCGACCGAAGCCTGGATAACTGAGGAAATCGCTTGTGAAGGAACTGAACACAAAGGCAGCGTCTGCTGCTAGCGCTGGAAGCCACGCTTCGCTGTCCATCAAGGACATCGGACTGATTGGGCACGTGCCGGTCACGTTGATGGCGCAGGTGGGCTCCGTGCCGATGACCATTGAGAAGCTCTATGCGATGAAGAAGGGCGACGTGCTTTCCATGGTTGAAGCACTGGACGCGCCGGTATCGCTTCTTCTCAACGGCAAGGTGGTGGCGCGAGGGGAACTGATGGCGGTCGATGACCAGCTGGGAGTGCGGGTGATCGAGCTGGCATGAACAGTGAGTTGATCGCGACGGCGGCAGGCGCCTCGGCCATCCCCTTCAAGGCCAGCGCCGACATTTCCGCCATGGATGTCCTTGGCGTGGTCGGAGTCGCCGTCGGGCTGCTCGCGCTGGCGCTTGTGCTGGCGTTGGTGGCGCGCCGCCAAGGGTGGTTGCAGCGATGGGGTGTTGCCCCGGAAGAGGCGTCGTCTCCCCGGAGGGAACTCAGGGTCGAGCAGGTGCTGCGCCTGAGTCGTCACAGCGTGATCTTCCGGATCGTGGACGGTGATCGAAGGCTCCTGGTTGTGGAGTCGAAGGACGGCGTGCAGCTGCTCAGTTCGGATGCGCCTGACTCGGGAGAGCGAAGTGCCTGACTATCGCCCCCTGGCTGTCATTGGCGGCCTGAGTCTGTTGCTCCTGGCGGGCGACGCAGCGGCCAGCCCGGCCTCGGCCGCTCTCGATGCCGCGGTGCGCCAGGACTATGCGCCGGTACTGCGGACCTTCGTGCTGCTCAGCCTGCTGTCCTTCCTGCCCGTCCTGTTGATCGGGGTGACGTCGTTTACGCGAATCATCATTGTCCTGTCGCTGCTGCGCCACGCGCTGGGCATACCGCAGACGCCGCCCAACAGCGTTCTGGTGACGCTGGCTGTGTTTCTGACGCTCTTCTCGATGGCGCCCGTGGTTGACAAGGTCAACCAGGATGCTTTGCAGCCCTACCTCGCGGAAGAGATTTCTGCGACGGATGCGGTGTCTCTGGGGAGCGGCCCCTTTCGGGACTTCATGATCAGCCAGACCAGGGAGTCCGATCTGCTTGCGGTGGTTCAGATGTCGGGCGACACCCCACCAGGGAGCATTGAAGAGGTCCGCTTCTCGCATCTCGTTCCGGCATTCCTGCTGAGCGAGCTCAAGACGGCGTTTCAGATCGGGTTCGTGATCTTCCTTCCCTTCCTGCTGGTCGATCTGGTCGTGGCTGCAGCGCTCATGTCCCTTGGCATGATCATGGTGCCGCCCATCACGATCAGCCTGCCCCTGAAGATCCTGCTTTTCATCCTCATTGATGGCTGGGTCCTGGTGTCACGTTCCCTGCTCAGCAGCTACATGGTCTAGGCATTCAAGGATGGCGCTGGGCGAGGAGGAGTACGAGCTGTGGAGGAGGTTCCTGCGCGATGGCGATGAAGAAGCCCGTGACTACCTCTTCCTGAAGTACATGCCGTGGGCCCGACGGATTGCGGGCAGCGTGTACGCAAGGCTCCGTGTTCCCCAGCTCGAATGGGCGGACTTTGCCCAGAATGCGGCCCTGGGCATGATGGAGGCCATGTCCCGGTTCGATCCGGACCGCGGGCTCGACTTCATCGCCTATGCCAAGCTCCGGGTGCGAGGTGCCGTATTCAACGGCGTCCGGATCTATTTGACCGGAACGGACCGTGCGACCGACCCGGGCAGGTTCGAGCAGCGCCTGGAGAGCATTGCCGAGCCTGGCCAGAAAGGGCGTCAAGACGATGTCCTGCTTAGCTTCTCGGATGCCGTCGTCTCCTTGGGCCTTGGCTACCTTCTGGAGTCCTCGGGGCAGCCGGAGGATCTATGCGCGGCGGACGACGGGCTTGCGCTGCGACGCGTGATTCAGGAGGCAATGGAGGAGCTGGCCGACCGGGATCGCCTGGTGCTCGGTGCCCACTACCTTGGCCATGTGCCATTTCAGGACATCGCCTCGCGGCTGGGCCTTACCAAGGGAAGGGTCTCGCAAATACATAAGGCCGCGTTGGCAAGGCTTCGGCAGATACTTCTCGCGAGGAACGTGAGTCCCGCAGACTACCTTTAGTACCGCAGCCAGGCCGGTAGGCGAGGCTTGGGGCAGGCCCGCCAGCCAAGATCAGGTGCCCGGCGACGCGACTCCAAGTACAAGCGCAAGCACTCCTTCGAAGCGTTCGAGCTCACTCGTATCCGAAGTGCTGCGCTGGTAGTGCATCGGGTTGTCCATTACCTGCACTACGGGACAGCGCGCCCCACCATCCGCTTCCGGGCTGAGTGGCGCTTCGTAAACACAGGTCTGGGTCCAGGAACGCCAGCAGCGCAACACGTCATCCGGTGAAAGCCAGATGGCCCATCGGTCGTCCATGTCCCGGGGCCACAGCCCCTGGCGCAAAAGGGCCAGTTCCCGCCGTGAAAATTCCCGGCCACAGCGGATGGGCCAGCGGTCTCCACGCAGGGGTTCCAGATGCGCCTGCCAGTGGGCGGGCAGGGCGGCAGGGTCATGGGGTAAGTCCATACGGGCAGGATACGAGGGTGGAGCGTTGAAGGGCAGCTTAGGGAGAAAGAGTCGCATGCCCTGCGACACGACCCTGATGCACTGTGATTTCACCCAGGAGCCCGTATGCCGTCCATCCATCGCTACGCACGCGCCAAGAGACGCAATCTGCTTCCGCCTGTGGAGCGGGCCGTGTTGTCCGCCAAGGTTGTGCTTGCTGTTCACGAGGGGCGCATGGATGAGGACGCTGCCGGCGTCCTGTTGCGCCGGGCCATGGGTGTCCAATGGACCTTTCTGACGGCCTTGCAGTATCTCTCCGGGCAGGAGGCGATCACTTCCCTCAAGAGTCTTCCGGAAGACTGGGAGGTCGAAGGGTTAACCAAGGGTCTGGCCGCACAGGCGGTGCTGCTTGCTGGTCACATCTGTGCATTTGCCCACCCCGGGGGAGCGGCCTTGTCGGCCGGACATCTGGTCGCAGCGCTGAGACGACTACCACTTGACCGTGCAGGCGCGAAGAGTCAGCCGCTGTAGTACAGCTCCTGTCCGCAGGTTCGGCAGGTGTGTGCCCAGCCGGTGCCTACGAAGAACGCCTTCCTCTTCATCCACAGCGACGTGCCGCCGCAATGTCTGCACGCCACGCGGCCGGGCTTGACGCAGTCTGGATTGTCGCGGCGGTAGGACTCAAGCGTGTACAGCCTGGCCCTGACGATGAAGGGGCCGGCCACGACCAGAACAATCAGGCCGATGACAATCCAGTGATAGATCGAGTAGCCCACAGCTCTTCTCCTTCCTGAAGTGGTTGTGTTTTGGGCGGCAATTGGAAATTTGAAGGGAATCTCGGCGTTGCGACGCGGGCCGCGGTGGCGGGCCCGCTCCTGCTATTCAAGAAAATCGAATATAGGAAATCCGAATATAGCGTGGGCCTCGCAAATCAGCGAGCCCATGGCCAAAACTCTTTACCGAACCGAGAATTCCGTCCTGCGCGAGATGCTGCGGGGCGCGCGCGAGCAGGCGGGGCTCACCCAGAGCGACGTCTCCAGGTCCATCGGCAAGTCCCAGACCTTCCTGAGCGACGTGGAGCGCGGCGTCCGACGACTGGACGTCATCGAGCTGTGGGAGATATGCCAGGCCATGGGCGTGGATTTGACTGCCTTCGTTGCCCGGTTCGAGGCCGAGCTGGCCCGGCGCCGGTCCGCCCGGCCCGCACGGGCCCGGCCGAGCGGGCGGCCCCGGCGACGCGAGTAGCTCTGGCGTATTGGCGCGCTCTTGGGAGCGCGGTTGGAGCCAGGGCAGGGTTGCCGCCGCCGGTTAGTTCACGGCGGCAACTGCCGCCTCAATTCGGGTGCCGTGCCCCGGCCCTGCAGGAGGCTGGGAGCCCTGGACCTTGGCCCGGCCAGGGTTCGGGATAGCCGCATCGATGGTCAGCGCGATCCTGCCAGGCGATAGGCATCGGCCGCGCTTGCCGGCCGGGCGTCCGGGGCCAGCTCAAAGAGGCACTCAAAGTAGGGCTTCACCGTCTCCCACGGCGCCTTGCTATCGAAGGCAGTGACGAGGGGTCGGCCCACCTCCACGATGTCGCCCTCCTCCTGCAAAGACACCGCAAGAGCGCTCCGGGCGTCACTTCCGCCGTGAAGCGCCGCATCCTGTTGGCCGTAGGAATAGAACTCGGAGATCCGACCTGGAGCAACGACCCGCCTGCCGGCTAGTTCACAGGATCGCGAAAGCGACGGACTCGACCGCTCCGCATGGCCCCCGGCGTAGCTGTCCTGAGGGGTATGAAGCAGACTGCCGAACGCCACTTCCCGGATGTGGCGGCGAAGGCCGGGCGCTCCCTGGGTAAAGAGGTCCTGGACGGACCAGCCGGTCCGCGTGAACGCATGGGAAAGTCCGCCGGGCATGCGTTCCCGGACAGGATCATCCAGCGCGATCTCCCCGATGGCGACCCGCCACGTGAACTCGACCCAGGCCATCACTTGGGCCTGGGTGACCTGCGCGGGGTCACCGTCCTTGGCGGCCATGGCATGGAGGGGCTGCAGATCGCCGAAGTGGGTCCGATAGAGCAGGGCCGCGCCACTGGCCTCGTCGAACTGCTCGCCTTGGGCGGCCCGGGTCTTGGCATCTTCAAAAAGCTGGTACCAGCAGCGCGGCTGCATCTGGAACCGGATGGTGTCGGTGACCTTGCAGGCCGTATGGGCACCCTGTCCCGAGTGGAGGCGAAACGCGGGGTCGTCGTTCCACCTCACCCCGGCCAGGACTGCAGTCGGTGCCCGGACCGACTCCGCGCCTCCGCACTCATCTTTGCCCCCGTCGCAGCCGAACATCCGGTTGGTGATCTCTTCATGGACCGCGTCCGTGAAGTGCTGGACGCCGTTGTTGGCCGCGAAGAGCTCCAACTTCGTGATCCAATTTCCGCGAATGTTGGCCATTCGACGCTGTTCCTCGGTGCCCTCGGGGGAGAGCTTATAGGCCAGGGCCGTAGGAGACGCCACAGTCGCGAGGGTGGCAAGCGAGACAGCCAACGCAATTCGATTCAATTGCATATGCGGTTCCTAAGGCCAGGGAACAGGCGGGCGAGTCACCCGGATACTTCTGCACACGGGAACTGGAACCAAAACCGGCGATGGCGTAGCACTAGAACTGCACGGATTACGTCTAAGGAGCGGGCTCGCGGCGGGTGAGAAATATTCTCAACAGCTGCATTGCAGGTCGAGAAATCAACCGCTCGGCGAATAGGTATTGTGATCAATGACTGCCGTATGACCGCTCCCGACCCAAAGCGGACATGGTCTAACTCAGTTGGCCGGCCGCCGCTAGCCCGTTAACGTCGCGCGTAACCGATCTTGGATGGCAAGCGCGCCCTGGCGGCCGGTGGCAGCCAGCGCGGCGGCAATGTCCAGCAGCGCGGCGTGCGCGTCGGCGCGTTTGCGCAGTGCGGCCAAATCGTTCTGCAGCAGAGTAAGAATCAAGTCGATGAGCGCGTCCCCGCAGGCATCGCGATGGAATCCGATGGGCGTGTCGGGAGCCGTGAGCGAAGTGTTGATCCACAACAGCCCGTCGAACCGAAGAGGAGCACCAAAGGGTGAGGCCAGGAACAGGGCGAATCCAGCGAGATTGTCTTCGCGCCTAAGATGGGTCTTCGCCCAGTTCCCCAACGTCCCCTGCATCCGCAGGGCCGCTCCCGCCGGGAGCTTTTCAAGCACCCATTCGCTGCCAAACCCGAGAATGGATCGCCGCATCTGCTCGCCGTAGAACCACAACTTCGGCAAGTTCCAATCGGCGGCCAGGGCGTAGTCGGCCAGCGCTTTCCAAATCAACTCAAACCGCTGCGGATCTGCTCCCTTCGACAAACCTAGAAACAGCGCACTAGCAAAGTGTTGGACGGCGTAATGGCCGGTCGGTCCAAGCTCCAACACTTGCTGCCACACACGCCGGGCGCCGATCTCTGGCTCGGTGAGTGCCAAGGCCGCCAGCTTCTCCAGGACGTGGTAAGCAAAGTGCCCGGGCAAGTGAAGTTCGCCGTTCTCTTCCCTAGCGTGATCGCGCGCGTGTTCGACTTCCAAAGCCCAAAACCGGGAGACCAAGGCAATATCCATCTCCCGATCCCCGGAGCCGGGTCCTCGCAGCAGCCAGCCAAACAAGCCATCAAGGCTATCCGTGTCCAAGCCCGCCCCGGCGAGGTGATCCGGATGCCGACGCGACGGATCGGCCTTGAAAGCTCGCATCTGACGCCGAAACATGAGGCGTGCGCACCCGCGATCGACTCGGGCTAGGTCTAGCGCCTGCGCCTGGCAAGGTTGGTCGAGGGAAATCCTGCGCAAACGCTTCCACCAGTGCGTCCACACGCGTTCGACGGCGTCGACGTCCCCGTAACGGGGCGCCAGCATAGTTAGGCCTGACCAAAGCACTCCGACGTGCAGCAGGCGCCACCAGCGATCACCGAGCTTCTTCCGATACTGGTATGCGGCCATCACAGTGGTGTTGGCCGCCAAACGGTCACCACTGGTCACTAGCCGGACGACGTGCCGGCTCGCTTCGGGGGAAGCTTCCACGGCCCACTGTCGCGCCAGTGCCGAAGCGACAAAATCTATTCCCGTGTGCGTGGTCGGGAATCGCGCTTTGCTCAGTTCCTCGGCGGTGCTCGGTAGCGATGCCAATGCCGATTCGAAAACTGACTCGACCTTGCTCTTGGCCGCGGCGTGGCGCGCCAGCCAGTTTGGCGCGAGCACCGTGAGTGCCGCTGCGACCGCCCGTTCGCAGCGCTGCTGTACCCAATCTTCTTCGTGGGGCGGCAGCGCCAGGATTTCCCAAAGCTCCGTGGCCTGCTCGTCGCCGATCGGTTGGTCCGCGTCGAGCAGTTGTTGACACGCGTAAGGGGCCGTCAGTTGCTGGCGCGCCGGCGCGTGCGTCTGCTGCCACGCCTGCACTTCCTGCACGAGTTCGACGGGCGGGACAAAAGCCACCGTCCCTTCGTCATCGGTCCGATAATTCACGCTGTCCAGGCGAGCGGCGGTGATTCGTTGTTCCAGGGACTCTTGAACGTCGTCGGGGTCGGTCCACTGGGCCGTCCAGCCGCGGACATCGTCCGCCAACACCGGATTGGCCCGAATCAATCCAATGGCGACGTCGACTAGCTCACGGCGACGATGCGGGGCCAACACCCAATGTCTTTCTAGATCGAACAGTTGCTCGCCCGACGAAACAAAATTGGCGTCAAAATTCTGCTCGACGTGTCCCACCCGAAAGGCATCCCAAGCGTAGAGCTCGGCTTTCGCCAACAACGGCGACAGGGGACCTTCGAAGAGCAGGGGGTGATGCTTACCGACATTGACCAGCAGCCCCAAGATCGCCACGGAGTTGGAATCCGACAAAAGTCGGTTGACCGTGGACGAGACGTCCAGGCCTTCATCGATCCGTGTCACCAGCCAGCGCTCGAGGCTGTCGAGAGCGCAATGCAGGTTTCCCGTTTGCGTGGAGGTGGCCTGGGACCAGGCCAGCTCGCCCGGCCCGCCGACGAAGGCTCGGTCGTCCCCCGCCACCGTAAGTACGAGCCCATGAGCCCGTGAGCCCGCGGCCCAGCGATCGGTGCAAAACGCGACCAATTGCAACAGTGCCTCGACCGCGTGATTGGGTGCGATCTGGAGAAAGGGCCAGAACGGACTTTTCCAAAATATCGACGGGAACGCATCAACCGGATAGTCCAGACCCAAACGGTCGCGGTACGGATGGCGTCCTGCCTCAAGGTCGCGCTCGGGTTTGTCCTCGACGATCAGCGCGAGCAGGACTTCCGCCGCAACCGCGGGGGCCACTCGCATCAGTGGTTCCAAGACGCCGTTCTTGAAGCAGGCTTTTCTAAAGTCCTGATCGACGCGATGCTTGGCGCCAATCGGCCAAGGCGGCAGTTTCTCCCGTCCGAGTCCGCTCATCCCTCCCATCCTGCGAGTCGTATCGTGGCGTGCTCGAAACCCAGGATCGGCCGCCAATCGCTGTTCGTGTTGGGCTTGGCGCTCGGAGACGATCGCCTGGATCCGAGTGGCCGTCTGAGCATCGATCGCCCGGCGCCCACTCAGCTCAAGGGCCAAGTCAGACACTTCGGTTGGCCGGTCTGGCGCCCCGGCGAGCGCCGCGGCATAAAACTCCGATTCCAAGTCGACCAGGATGTCTCCGGATCCCTTGTGCACCTGGATCGACCGGGCCACCGCCAAGGCCAGGTCGGCGAGTTCGTGCCGGAAGGGAGTCGTCCGGTTGTCGTCCAGGGTGGCGGGGGATTGGATGAGCCAAGTGTGCGTGAATCGCGCGAGGGAGGAGGAGAGCAGTCCTTCGAGCTTGTGCGCTTGCGCCAGCACGAACTGCAGCATGGGCACCCATCGCCCGATCACGATCACGCGGCGGTGCGTCTCGGCATGCAGCTCTAACCAGCCGCCCGATGCCCGGATGGCCTGGGCGGGCACGGTGGCGATGTGAAGAAACCGCGTGAGCAGTTGATTGAGCCGCCGGCCGCTTTCGTCGAGCAGCCAATCCGCTCGCTCGGTCAGAAAGCGCTGGGCGTGGGGATCCAGGCAGATCGCATCGAACAATATGCCTTGCACCAGCCCCGCGTGCGGGCTGTCGGCCCCAAACGCCTCGTCCCAAGCGGTGCCACCTTCGGCGCCGCGTCGAAGCAGGTGCTGCCCGAGCAGGCGCAGCGCATTGGTCCACAAGGGATTCGACGCCAGCGCCGCCCATGCGTGCGGGTCGTTCGACAGCTCCTTGAGGCGTTGAAATCGCGCCCAGTCCGCAGCCAGGTCGTGTTCGAACCGCAGGTGGTTGGTGGCCGGATCCAAGCGCAGGGGCAAGGAAGCTCGGCCTGCCTGAAACGCTTGTTGCTGCCCTGCGTTCAGGGTCGAGATCGGGAAGCTGCGATCCGGGCCCGCTTCACGCTCGCCCAGCTGCATGAGCAGAACCTGCGTCGCGATATTGTCTTGCGTCCAGAAGCGCCACAGCGCATCCACGACGGCGATATGGGATGCGAACGTTGCCGTAGGCGTTACCAGTCCTGCGCCCGCGCCCAGCACCCACGCGAGCGCCTTCAGGCTGGTCAACGCTTCGATCGTCGACTCGTGGCTCGTCAGCCAACTTAGGGCGGGCGACACCTCCACGGCCTCCTTCACTTCCGCCGACGACAATGGACCCAGTTCGACCAGGCGACTGGCATGGCCGGAAAATGCCGCCGTTAGCTGCGGCAATCCTCGCGGCTGTGCGGTCACCACGACTCGCCAGTGCACAGCTCGGTCAGAGGCGCCACCCGCCGCCAAGCCTGACAACGCCTTCATCAAGGCCGAGAGGGCAATCGCATCCAAGTGCTCGGCGGAGTCCAACACGAGCACGTTTTCGCGCGCGCTGGTGCCGCGCAACAATTCACGCAGGTCGTGTCGCAGGCCGGCGGTGCCCCGCTGAACGGCAGACAGGACAACCGCTGTAGCCTCCGGTCCCAACCAAAGCTGTGCGGCCGTGGGTAGCTCCGTATCGAGAAAATGCTTGACCAGTGCCGATTTTCCGCTGCCCGACTCGCCAGTAACGAAGGTCACTACGTCGGCGCGCAGACCCTCGCGCAATTTGGCGGATTCCGCGGCACGCGCCACGACATGACCGTTCGGCAAAGCGGTGTCGATGCGCTGTCGCTGATCGGCTGAATACGCCGCCAGGATCGTCCAGTCTGACCGGTAGTCCAGGTGATCGCGAAGTGCGAACGAAGTACGCAGTTGCTCCCAAGCGTCGAGCAACGGGATGGTGCCGTACTCGAGCCGAGCCCTCTTCGCCATGTTTAGCAAGCGTTCCCACAGCTGCTCGGCCTCGGCGAGATCGCCAGTAACCAGCAGCTGACGGCACTGGGCTATCGCCTCGTTCTCGCGCAGGGCGTCGGCCGCATGCAGTTCGATCGGCAAGACCTCGAGGCGTCGAATCAGCTCGCACGTCTCGGTCTCGGACGCCCGTTCCGTGGGGCCTTTCTCTCGCACACTCTCGAATAGCCGCAATTGCTTGGGATTGTCGCGAATTCGCCCTAGACCCAAGGCTGCATCCGCCCCCGAACAGGCATTCTTCACTTCGCGCCAAGTCGCATCGAACTCGGCATGCCGAGCCGCGGTGACCAGCGCCAGGTGGTCGTTGGAAGTGGAAAGCGGCAACTCGGGGTGGTGCCACTGCGCCCACGCGGCTGAGACAAAGCTGGCGGGAAGGGCCGTTCCCGACACTTGGACATTTCCCTTGCACGAAAGTGCCAGTTTTCGCACCGATCCATCGTTCTGGAGGCTGGTGACCAGCAGATCGTCGATCTTCCAGTGCAGCGCAGCGACCTGCGCTTGGATCATCGTGCCTCGGCCGCCGATGCCCGGCACGGGCTCGCCCACCAGCATCTTCATGAGCAGCCACGCGCTGACGCGGTCCTCGAAGTCGAAGCCCGCCCCGCTCGTGACCCGGAGCGGGGCAGGGGTGGGATTCGGGTTAGATTCGGTGGACATAGGCCTTCATTCTAGGGTCGCCACGGCGTCCAACGCAGTTCATCGGGTCTGATCGGCGCGCCCTCCAGCGGATCGGTCTCGGTGAAGGCGACGATGGCCGTGGGCGGGATATCGCCGGCAATGTCCACGCAGTCCAGTCCGGAGGCCATGCGAAATTGGCGCCGGTCTAGGTGCATGGCGATGAGGCTGGCGGTGAGGGCGTGCTGCGCGATGATGTGCTGGGTCTCACCCGCGCACTGAGCCCAGGGAATATCTAGAGCAAACAGGTAGCCGATCGCCGGTGCAACCTCCACCACCGCGTCGATTCCCAGGTTCGCCGCCACCGTCCGCAGCCATTCACCGCCGTGCGAGGAGAAGGCGGGTACTCTGCCCACCGGATCCTCGTCATCCAGCACGTCCAACGCGATGCTCAAGGCCGAAAAGGTGTAAACTCGACCAGCGCGCACCTCCGGGAGGGCACGCGCGATCGCATTCTCAAGTGCTGCCCCGTCGGCAACCCTTCCAAACTGCTCGCGCGCCAGCTGCACCAAGGCTTGCTCGTCCCACGCCACAAAGCCGCGCGTGGCAACCTTCAGCAGGGACGTGAGTCGCGTCCCATGAAACACACGAATCCCGGCGAAGTTGGTTCGCAAGCTCGCCAGGACGTCGATGATCAAGTTCGGGGCGCGGCCGGTGGCGCGGGCAGTTTCGGTCTGGAGCCACTCAATCCAATTGGGTTCGACGTCGGCGGAAAAGCGGGCGAGCACCGCCGCGGGCACCTGGGTCTCGACCACGTGATACAGCATCGGCGACCACGCTCGCCACGCGTCGCGATCGAAGAAGGGCGAGGGCGCGGGAAGGTTCTCAGCCAAGGCGATACTCAATCGCCCAGTCCCGATGGCCCGTGAGTTCTTCGAAGCGCGGGTCGTCAAACGCGATGATGTCGATCACTTCGGACGGGGCCAAGTCACGCTGCACACTCCAATCGAAAGTCGGCGATGGCTCGGGGTGCTCGATCTGCGCGCGCACGGCGTTCGACAAGAGGTGCGCGGCACGGCATCCGTAGAGGTCGCCGGCCGGCAAGGGCACGGCACACTGGACGATCGCCGGCCGTCCGAGCTGCGTCAGGACGCCGGCGACGGACGCTTCGTCTTCGAAGCCCGCATACAACGCTTCGCCGCCCCACGAGCGAAAGAGCCGATACACGCCTGCGGCGTCGCGCAAGGTTGATCTGTTGGGGCACAACCACACCATGCCGGTCCGGTTGCCGTGGCGATTGGCCAAGTGCGCCTGGAGCATCGGGCTATCCAGGAAGAACCGGCACTGCTCCGGCCGCATTTGCCCGGCATCGACCAGCGCTTCGAGCCGTTCGCGCACAAAGTTCGGCGACAACGCACGCAGCCCGTCCCTGCGAATCCGCTCCACTTCCTCAGGCGTCAAGCGCGTGCAGTGGTACCCCACCAGGCGATGGCCGCGAAGCAATGCTTCGAGGCGCGCGACCAGCGCGTCGTACTCAGGCCGGTACGGATTCGCGGGCGGGTGGACGCGAACCTGGACATCGGTCCAGCCAAGCCGGTCGATCCGTTGATGCTCTTGCTGGTAGGCAATCAACAGGCCGCGTTGTTCCTCGACCAACCGATGCACCAGGTCCGGCCACGTTTCGGGTCGCTCAAGTTCGATGTCCTTGCGGTTCAACGGCGTCGTGGTCATAGGTTAGGAATCGATCATATTCGCGGGCGGATTTGTGCAGTAAGTACCGCACGGGGAAGTAGCCTAACGCCTGAATGCATGAGCGGTGCTCAGCGCGATTGGCGCCGGGAAGGCGACGCCCAAGCGGGTGTCCTCGATAATGAACTCAGAGCCTAGGTTGTGGCCTTCGAAGTCCCTATCAAGCCGGCGATCGCATCCAGCCGCTGGACGATAGGTCGGATGGGCTGCCGGGAATCGCAGCCTAACCCGAACCGACTTCGCGACTGAGCTCAACTAAGCAATGGGCCGATGTCCGCTTTTGGCCGATAGCAGACGCCAAGTGGTCAGCACAAAGTTAGAATCCGCCTCCCGAGTTTTTTGCCAATTACGCGAATGCCATGCAGGAAGTTGTCGAGGCCGGGACACAGCTCGAACTGCGAGCAACGACTCAGCCCGCGTGGGCTCTCGATTCGATCCATGTATCCACCTCGATCTGGAGCCAGGCTACCGACCGCGCCCCGAGCTTTCTGGGTGCGGGAAATCTCCCAAGGTGCACAAGTTGGTATATCGAGCTTCTTGCCAATCCCACCCGGCTGCAGACCTCCGGCAGCCGGAGAAGGCGTTTGGTGGCTGGGAATCCCGCCTCAATCGCCTCGCTTTTCCCCGGCCGTGGGGTCGGCACTGGCTGAGATGAAGGTCGAGCTGCCGTCTGTGGCCGCTCGATCCAGTCGCGGTGCAACGCATTTCGAGTCAGGTGAATGACCACCGTCCTACCAAGGATCCCCTCCGCGGAAAGCGTGGCTAGCTGCCTATGGAGATCAAAGGGGATTCGAACGTAGAGGTCGCGCTTGGTCATTCATGCTGCCTGCTCTGGCTTGGGCCGTCATGATTCTCCAGCCTGAGGCCTGCCGTGGATCAACGGGTTATATGGACTGCCCAGGCTGTTTATTGGCTGTCGGAGAGTGGTCGCTCGCTCGGGCGGCGCGTCACGTGCCGAAAGGTGCGGATCGGATGAAGGAAGCTCCAAGGAGCGTGGCGGCATCCTCGAAGGAATGCTCTCAGGAGTTCATGGAGGAACCGGGGCATTGAGCCAGTCATGACGATTGTTCCTGATTGGGACAGGGAAGCTACAGATTCTTAGTTGCCTTAGCTGATTCGAATCTCAATGCGGCGGGGATTCGTTTGAACTCAATCAACGTTTCAGCGAACGGCCTCAGGTTGCCGAGCGTCGCGAGGCTGTCGGGACGGCCAACCGCAATGCAGCCCAAGGTGTCCCTATTCATTGCCGCGAGATGGAGCGCATCCAGGAGCGCCGCCAGGGTCGGCCGGCCCAGGGCGTTGATCATCGGGACAAGCAGCACGACGACCTGAGGCGCCTCTTTTCCGTCACCGGCGGCCACCAGTGAGTCGGAAATCTTGGCCCGTGCCGATTCCGGGCCCTCAATCAGGACCGTGCGGTGGCCTTGGATCGAAAGCTGCCCGCCCATCCACAGCAGGGTCGCCCTTAGATCCGCAGGGCGCTCAGTGACGAAGACTAGCGGCCTGGCCGAGCGCCCCGCGGCCAGTCGGCCCGCCATGGTTGTTGCCTGTCGAAGCATGCCTTCGGCCCCGGCGATGGACTGCTCGAGACCAGCTTCGTCACGCACCATCGTGGGCCCCGTGCGTATAGCCCCTGAGCCAGTCAGCCTCATCCTCCGCGTCGGGTGGCGGGAGATCCGCCACCGAACCGAGGAGCCAGAGGTCTGATCGCCTGGGGAAGTGGCGCAGCAGGCGGCGAGCCTCGATCCGGGTGGGTTCGGGCAGCCTGGGGTCGGCCGCTAGCTGCTTCAGGAAGGCGCCCGTCTGGAGGAGGGCGCGTTGTCGTTCCGCGGGAGTGGTCATGCCGTCCAGGCCTGTCTAGAAGGGTGTTCGATTTCAACCTTGCTGGTTCGCCATCGCATGGACTGAGACCCGGGAAGGGTCACAGCCCCAGTTCGTCCAGGAATCCGCGGGCCTCCGCCGTGCTGGCGAACAGCATCGGCCCGTGAGTCCGGCGGACTGTGACCGCGTCGACCCGCGGGCTGGCCAGCGGACCCCGGGCCGCCAGCCACCAGCGTCCAAGGATCCGAAGGGCCACCGCCCAGGCCGAGGCGTGCCCGGTGCGAACCCGAACCATCCGGATGCCCCGGACGAGGCCAAGGGATCGGGCGATCTGCAGCAGGGACTGGGGGATGGCTTTCATGGCGACGCTCCTTCGGTGGGGTGAGTCTTCAACTTAGAAGACCGGGTCCCAATCCAAAGTTGCGCACAGTTCCGTCGCCGTCCGGCGAGTCTTCTCGCAGCTCATCTGGTCGAAGGACCGGACGATCCGGCCGATGGCCAGCGGATACTTGCCTTCGCGGGGCGCACGGGGGCCACCGAGCAGCTCCCGCATCAGGGCGCCCAGGCGCGGGTCCTGCCGGGTCAGGTAGATCAGGTCGAATTCCAGGCGGCTCAGGCCATGCGCCTCGTGCTTGCGGGGGTCGACCGGATCAAAGGCGGTCGGGTCGTAGCACCAGATCTTCCCGAAGTCGTGCAGCAGGGCGAACACAATCCCGAGCTCCCGGTCTTCCTGCGGCAGGCCGCTCGCGCTGGCCAGCATGGTGGCGACCTCGAGCGAGTGCTGGGCCAGGCCGCCCGGGTAGGCGTGGTGGTCGCGACGCGACGCCGGGCTGTTCCAGTAGCCGTGCAGCACGTCCTGCTGCAGCAGGGCGCGGGTCACGAAGTAGCGCAGGGGAGCGATCTGCAGGCTGTCGATCAAACGGGTCGTCTGGCGCAGCACCCCGGGGAGGGGGCACAGCTGCTCCGGCAGCAACTGCGACAGCGGCGGGTCGACGTCCTCGCGCAGGCCGAGCAGCAGGTAGCCGTCCTGGTGCTTGCCCACCTCCATCGTGGTCACCGTGCCCCAATGCAGGGCGGCCGGCGGTGTGGTGTCCAGCGAGAGCCACGTCCACGCGTCGCACCAGCCATCCTCGTGGTAGAGCCGGCAGCGCAGGCCGTGGTCGGGGTCGTGGCCGGGGAGCACCTCCACGACGGCGGGGAAGGAGAGCGTGGCGGGCGCGGCAGCATTCGGGTTGAGCATGGTTATTCCTCCTTGAACGTCAGGACGCCTTCTTGGCGAGGGTGAGCAGCGTCGCGAGCTGCTCGGGGGACAGGGACTGCAGGGCGGCCAAGGCCGCGGCGTGGTCGGTGGGCGGGGCCGGCTTCGACGCGGCGACCTCCACGGCCCGCTTGCCGAGGTGCCCGTTCACGAGCCCGGCGAAGGCCAGGCCGTCGTTGCGGGTGAGGTTGGGCACGAAGCGCGAGTACACGCGGAACAACATCTCGGTGGTCGAGTGACCGAGCACGTTGGCCACCCACTCCGGGTTCTCGCCGGCGGCCAGCATCAGCGTCGCCGCGGTGTGGCGCATCTGGTAGGGCGGCCGCTGCTTGAGCCCGAGGTTGCGCAGCAGCGGGTACCAGATACGGTTGGTGAAGTTCACCGCGTCCATCGGGTTGCCGTACTGGCTGTGGAAGACCCACGGGCAGCCCTCGACCGCCCGGGTGCGCTGGGTCTCGAAGGCGGCCCGCACCTGGGGAACCATCGGGATCGTCCGGCGGGAGCCGTCGGTCTTGGTGCCCCCGTCGCCATTGCGGGAGTGGGTGCGTTCGACCCGGAACACTCCCGAGGCGAGGTCGATGTCCTCCCACTGCAGGCCATCGGCCTCGCCGGTGCGCAGGCCGGTGAGCAGGCGCACCGTCAAGTAGGGCCGGTAGTCCTCGCGGACCCGGGCGATCAGCAGCTCCACCTCGTCGAGGGAGAACGGCATGACCTCGGAGCGACCCTGCTTGAGCCGCTTGAGGCTCCGCGCCGGGGACTGCAGGCCGTGGCGGTCGCAGCCCTCGTTGAGGATGGTCTTCACCAGGCCCATCACCTTGTTGATGCGCCGGGCCGAGATCGTCTCGCCGTTGCGGCCGCGCCGCTTGGCGACCTGGGCCTGGAGGCCGAGCAGGTGGCCGCGGTCGAGCGCGGCCAGCGGCTTGTCACCCAGCGCCGGCAGGATGATGGCGTCGAGGGTCTTGCGAACCTCGGTCTGGTACTGCGCGCGCCAGCGGGGGCCAGACTCGATAACCCAGAGCTCGGCGAACTCGGCGAAGGTGGGGGTGGGGTGGTCGCCTTTGGCCGGAGAGCCAGGCGCTGCGGTCCCCGGCTCGCTCTCCTCCTTGGCGCGCGGGCTGTCCGGGAAGAACTCCGCGTAGTCGAAGGTGCCCTTGAGGATCGCCTTCTCGATCCGCTTGGCCAGGGACTCCAGCACCTTCCGGTTGCCCGGGGTGTCCGGCAGCGCGGTCTGTTCCCGGCAGCGGGCTCCCCGGTACTGGAAGTCCAGGAACAGGGTCCCTGTCTCGGGACGGACCCGAATCTTAGCCACGGGCCACCCCGCCGTTGGCCATCGGGATCAGCGGCCCCCGACCCATCGAGAAGCTGGTGATGTCCTTCTCGATGGCCTCCCAGATGAAGAGCAGCTTCCGGCCCCCGAAGGGCCGGATGTAGTGCACCCCCTCCAGCAGCACGCTGTCCTTGAGGCGGTCCCGGATGGTCCGGACGTCGTAGTGGATCCGGGTAGCCAGCTGCTCGGTAGTCAGGTACGTTTGCATCGCGCGTCTCCGTTGATTGGACTCGACAGGCGTCGCGTATCAGCGACGCTTGTCGAGCATCATAGACAACAAGTGTCGCGTGTCAACGACCCTTGTCGCTCAAAGGCGACATCATTTAGGATTCATTCAGAAATGATTCGCTTCCGGCTAGCCGAGCTGATCGCCGACAAGGCCTTCAAGGAACGCCGCTCGATCTCTATGACCGAGGTGGCAGAGGGGAGCGGGGTTCACCGGGCGACGCTGTCGAAGATGGCCAATCAGCCGGGAACCAACGTTGGGACTGAGATAGTCGACAAGCTGTGCCGCTATTTCGGCTGCTCGGTCGGCGACCTACTGACGTACGTCGAGGAAGGCGAGACACCCAAATGATTGGTCCAAAGAATTTCACATTGCGAGCAAGTCGCAACGAACATCGATGAAAATTTGCATGAGGAAGGCCTTCTTAGAGAAGGCGATCCTGAACTCTCCTTACTGCCGAGAGTATTCATCGCTGCGCAATGAATATTGACCGCCCTGCGACAGCGGGAACTCCCGCAATTTCGGGCGTAGTAGTGAATAAGAGAAGAATCCAGCTTGGTCAGTTACATCTCTGATCAGTTTCAGACGCGAATCAACAGCCGCGGAAAGCCAATCTGAATCGCGCCGCCTTTCCCGGAGACTAGTTGGTCGGAGTAGGGTAGGACGGGCGGGACCCACGCGATTACTCAGCCCGATCCTGCCGGAAGCCTGATCTCCGCGCGGACGAGCCGCTCGGCGTCCGACGTGCCGTCGCACAGCGCCAAAGCCCGGTCCCTGATGTCCTCCGGTCTCAGCCCGTGCGCCTTGCCGGCGGCCAGGCAGGCCTCCTGGGCCATCGCCACGTCCCGGGACGAAACCTCGTAGCCATAGCCCCGCGCCATCCAGCCCAGGGCCAGTAGCCCAGCTTCCAGCGCAAACGCCGGCTGCTTGGTGGCGAAATCCCGTGCCGCGCGGGCGAGGGTGCGCGGGTCGGTCGGGCTGCTGCGGGCTAGTTTCAGGGCCGCGTCGAACAGCCCGGCGCTCTTGGCGGCGGCGAACCACTTGCCTTCACTGCCCGGATTCGCCTCCACCAGGTCGGTGAGGATGCGAGCCTTGTCTTTCTCGGGGTATTTGGCAGCGAGGGCCTTGAGGGTGCCCAGGTTGGTGTTGGCCTGGTTGGCCTCGAACGCGTACTGGCGGTAGGCGAGCTCGCGCTGGCCGAGGTCTATCAGGATCGAATCGCAGGTGCGGGCCACCTCATAGCGGTAGCGGCCCTGCTGGTAGCAGCGCTCCGCCATGGTCAGCGCTTCGTGGTGGTGCCCGTGGTCCAGCAGCGCCTTTACGCCCCAGCGGTGGTAGTCCCACCAGCCGTGGGTCTGGGCTGATTCGAGCAGAACCAGCAGTTCGGCGTGGCGCCCGGCCGCGTAGAGGCTGGAAAGGCAGGGCATGGTGCCGGAGTACCAGCCGGACCCCTTGGCACCCGGTGCCCAGGCGGCATGCAGCCCAGGCAGCAGCTCGTCGGCCCAGGCCGAGGCGACCTCCGGACTGCCGCACAGGGTGACCCAGTGGTCACCCAACCGCTCGATCCACGGAATCTGGTCGTCGGCCATGGCCTGCCAAAGCCGCTCCAGCCAGGCCTGGCGGGTATTGGCCGCGACCTCGACGGTGCCGATCAGGGGCACGAACTGCTCGAAAACATCGCGGATAGCCGCCTGCAGGCGGCCGGAGGAGTCATCGACGTTCTCGAAGGCCGGCGAGAGCTTCTCAATGAGACGCACGGCCCCGTCGGCGGCCAGGACCGGGTCCTTGCGGACCATGGCCCGGATCTCGGCGGCGGCCTCGTCCAGGCGTTCAATGGCCCGATCGGACTTCCAGCCGAAGGCGCCGCGGCGGAAGCGGGCTGCGAAGGTCCATGCGGGGGCGGATCGTGGGGCCCGGGGCGTGGCCATGCGCGCCTTTACTCAGTTGGCCCGGGGCGGCCAAACAAGACTTGGCACAGCCAGGGCACAGATTTGTCACAGGAGGTTTGGCGCGCCCGGAGGGATTCGAACCCCCGACCAATGGCTTCGGAAGCCACTACTCTATCCGGCTGAGCTACGGGCGCGTTTTTAAAGGACTTTTTCTTCAAACCGGCCTGAAACTGAGTTCAGGCCCTGTGACACTTTAACCGGCGCCTTTGACCGATGAGTAGGGGCTTCGGAAGCCACTACTCTATCCGGCTGAGCTACAGGCGCCTGGCCGGGCATTATGCCACGCGGCGGCGGGCCGGCGACCCCCGGGGCGGGCGGCGCCAGCGTTTTGTGGAGGTCCGCACGGACAACCGGCCACATTCGTGTGACGCTGCGGTTAACGTATGCCTGACGCTTCCGCCCGCAGCCCCGCCCCGACCATGGACCTCGCGTTCATCGCCAGCCTGTTGCTGCATCCGTCCAGGCGCGCCCTGCTGGCGCTGGATGCGCACGGCCAGGTGGTGGCGGCCAACGACCGCGCCCGGGGCCTCGTCGGGCCGGCCCTGGAAGCCTCGCTGCGTGAGGCGCTGGCCGACGGCATGCGCCAACTGGCCGGACACCCCGAGCGCGAGGTGCAGTACCGGCACCAGGACGAAGGCTTCACCCTCGATTGCCTGCTGCGCGCCGTGCGCGGCGACGACGGCGGCATCCGCGGTTACACCGTCAGCCTCTACAGCCACGACGAAGCCCCCGACCTGGCCGAAGCCCCCGACCGCGCGCGCTGGCGCTTCGCGCTCGAAAGCGCCCAGGACGGCCTGTGGGACTGGGACTCCGAGTCCGGCCAGGTCTACCGCTCGGGCCGCTGTTTCACCATGCTCGGCTACTCGCGCGACGCCCTCGACGGCAGCTTCGACGCCTGGCAGTCGCTGATCCACCCCGACGACAAGCCGCGGGTGAAGGCGGCCCTGCACGCCCACCTGGCCGGCGAGCGCGAGAACTACCAGGTGGACTACCGCGTGCGCGACGCCAACGGCCGCTGGCGCTGGATCCTCGACCGCGGCCGCGCCATCAGCTGGGACACCGCCGGGCGGCCGCGCCGGGTGATCGGCACCCACACCGACATCCACGACTACAAGCAGATCGAAACCCAGCTGCGCGAGCGCGAGCTGATCCTCAACCAGGCCCAGCACGTGGCCCACCTGGGCAGCTGGAGTTGGGACCCGGAAACCGACCAGCTGTGGTGGTCGGACGAGCTGTACTGGATCGTCGGCCTGTCGCGGCGCAAGCCGCCGCCGAGCTTCCGCAACCAGCGGCACCTGTTCACGCCCGAATCCTACGTGCGCCTGCACGAGGCGTCGGTGGCCCTGCTCAAGCACGGCAAGCCCTACGCGCTGGAAGTGGTGATGCTGCGGCCCAACGGCGAGCGCCGCACCGTGCAGGCGCGCGCCGAGGCCATCCTGAGCAGCGACGGCCGGGTGGAGCGCATGGTGGGCGTGCTGCATGACGTCACCGTGCAGCGCGAGGCCGAAGAAACCTCGCGCTGGCGCAACGACCTGCTCAACCGCATCGCCGCCATGGGCCGCATCGGCGGCTTCGAGCTGCTGGTGGACACCGGCACGCTGCACTGGACCGACGAGAACTACCGCATCCACGGCATCGAGCCCGGCACGCCGCTGCGCTTCGAGGAAACACTGCCCAGCTACTGCCCGGATTCGCAGCAAAAGCTGCGGCTGGCGCTGCAGCGCATGGTGCAGGAGCGCGTGCCCGAGCAGACGGTGGAAGCCTGCTATTTCACGCCCGACGGCCGCCGCATCTGGCTGCGCATCACCGGCAGCCTGGAGCTGCGCGAAGGCCGTCCCTACCGCATCACCGGCCTCACCCAGGACGTCACCGAGGAACACGAGGCCGGCGAGCGAATCGAGCAGCTGGCGCACTACGACACGCTCACCGGCCTGCCGAACCGTTTCCTGTTCCGCCAGACCGCCGACGAGGCGATCGAACTGGCCAAGCGCAGCGGCAAGCCGCTGGCGCTGCTGTTCCTCGACCTCGACCGCTTCAAGTACGTCAACGACACCCAGGGCCACGAGGCTGGCGACCAGCTGCTGCAGGAAATCGCCAGCCGCCTGCGGGCCTGCGTGCGCGCCAGCGACCTGGTCGGGCGCCTGGGCGGCGACGAGTTCCTGGTGCTGCTGCGGGAAGTGGCGCGGCCCGAGGACGCGGCCCTGGTGGCACGCAAGGTCATCGACGCCATCGGCCAGCCGATCCAGCTGCGCACCGGCGACGCGCAGGTGGGCTGCAGCATCGGCATCGCCCTGCTGGGCGAAGGCAACAGCGACCTGGAAAGCCTGCTGCGCTCCGCCGACACCGCCATGTACGCAGCCAAGGACGCCGGCCGCAACACCTACCAGTTCTACAACAGCAGCTTCTACGAGCGCGTGCAGCGCCGCGTGACGCTCGAGCAGGAACTGCGCCAGGCCCTGGCCCACGACGAGTTCCAGCTCGCCTTCCAGCCCACCGTTTCGCTGCGCGACGGCGGCGTGGCCTGCATCGAGGCGCTGCTGCGCTGGACCACGCGCGCCGGCGTGCAGCGTTCGCCGGTGGAATTCATCCCGGTGGCGGAAGAGTGCGGCGAGATCCTGCCCATCGGCCGCTGGGTGCTGGGCGAGGCCTGCCGGCAGGCGCGGCGGTGGCACGAGGCCGGGCTGCAGTTCGGCCGCATCGCCGTGAACGTGTCGCCGCTGCAGCTGCGCGATCCCGAATTCGCGGCGCAGGTGCTGGCCATCTGCGAACGCGAGCACTGGCCCAGCGACCGGCTGGTGCTGGAGATCACCGAATCGGCGCTGATGCGCGAGAGCGAGGTGCTGGCGAACGCGTTCGCGCTGTTCAAGGCCAATGGCATCACGCTGTCGATCGACGACTTCGGCACCGGGTTCTCCAACCTGGGCTACCTGCACCGCTTTCCGCTGCGCAACCTCAAGATCGACCGCAGCTTCGTCAGCCAGATGGAAACCAGCCCGAACCTGCTCGAGCTCACCCACGCCGTGGTCAGCCTGGGCCATGCCCTGGGCCTGGCGGTGGTGGCCGAGGGCGTGGAAACCGAGAGCGTGCTGCAGCTGCTGCGCCAGCAGGGCTGCGACGAGGCGCAGGGTTACCTGTTCAGGCGCCCCCCGCCCGGGGCGGGACAGGCCCCCCGGGGGGGGGGGCCCGGGGGGGGGCAACCCGCTCGGGTGCGCCAGCGGCGGCCCCCGCTGGGCGGCCACGCGGCCCCGGTTACCCTGTCCCCGCCCCCGCGGCCGGGCGCGGAACTGGCCACCTGGCTGGCGGCGCAGGGCTGAGCGCGGGGCTCAGCCGCGCGTGTAGACGGCCGCGTGGATGCAGGAAAGGATGGCCACCAGCACGCCGCCGAACGGGAAGAAGCCCAGCGACAGCACGAAGGTGATGGCGTAACCCAGCCCGCCCAGCACGAACCAGAACAGCGCCCAGAGGATGCGGCCCTGCACCAGCTGGCCCAGTCCCGGGATGAACAGGCTGCAGACGGCGGCGATGACGTTTCCGGTGGAACCCTGGCCTGCACTCATGCGTGTCTTTCCCGCGGTGGTGGATGACACCCGAAGCATGGGGCCCGCTGCCGCCGGGTTCAAGCGACACTCGTCATGGCCGCTGCGGCAGCGCGCGACGCCCTGATACGATTCGCGCATGCCTTCCGAGCCCGCCTCCACGCCTGAAAACGCGCCGCTGCCAGCCTGGCGCGAACGCCTGCCGCACTACTGGAAGCTGGTGCGCGGCGACCGCCCGGTGGGCACGCTGCTGCTGCTCTGGCCCACCTGGTGGGCGCTGTGGCTGGCGGCCGGGGGCCTGCCGCCGCTGGGCACGCTTTTCATCTTCACCGCCGGCGTGTGGCTGACGCGTTCGGCCGGCTGCGTCATCAACGACTACGCCGACCGCTGGCTGGACCCGCAGGTGGAGCGCACGAAAGCGCGACCGCTGGCCACCGGCGCGGTAAGCCCGCGCGAAGCGCTGGTGGTGTTCGCGGTGATGATGCTGGTGGCCTTCGGGCTGGTGCTGCTGACCAACCGGCTCACGGTTTACCTGAGCATCGCCGGCGCCTTCCTGGCGGCAAGCTACCCGTTCCTCAAGCGCTACACCTACCTGCCGCAGGTGTACCTGGGCGTGGCCTTCGGCTGGGGCATCCCCATGGCCTTCGCGGCGGTGCAGGGCACGGTGCCGGCGCTGGCCTGGCTGCTGTTCCTGGGCAACCTGCTGTGGACCACCGGCTACGACACCTGGTACGCCATGGTGGACCGCGAGGACGATATCCGCGCGGGCTCGAAGTCCACCGCCATCCTGTTCGGCGACGCCGACCTGGTGGCGCAGGGCCTGCTGTTCGGCGGCTTCGCCTGGGCCCTGTGGCTGGTGGGGAGCCGCGCCGGGCTGGGCATCTTCTATTACGTGGCGCTGGGCGTGGCCGTGGTGCTGGTGCTGCGCCAGTTCTGGATCGCCCGCGACCGCGGCCGCGAGCACTGCTTCGAAGCCTTCCTGTCGAACCAGTGGGTGGGCCTGGCGGTGTTCGCCGGCATTGCCGCGAACTACGCCCTGGGCTGAGCCGGGCGGACGTCCGGTCGCCGCCGTCGCGAACGTGACCTCGGGCCCATGCGGGCCGCACGCGCCCCGCCGACACTGCGGTTCCCGCCCCGAGGAAGCCGCCATGAAACTCCGCCTGCTCGCCCTGCTGCTGGCCCTGCCCGCCGCCGCCTTCGCCGCCGACGCGCCGGCCCCCAGCCGCGAACACTTCGCGCCCAAGGGCATGGAAGCCTCGTACCACGACTACCACTACACGCCGGTGCTGAAGGTGGGCGAGATGGTGATCGTGTCGGGCATCCCCGCGGCCCACGGCGCCACCTATGAAGAGAAGGTGCGCAACCTGTTCAAGGCGCTGGAGCGGCACCTGCAGGAAGCCGGCGCCAGCCTGGCCGACGTGGTGGAACTCACCAGTTTCCACCCCGGCGCCACCGACAGCGCCACCTTCAACGCCGAGTTCGCGCGCTTCGCGCCGATCCACCATGAGTTCTTCCCCGACCACTACCCGGCCTGGAGCGCGGTGGGCACGACGGCCCTGCTGATGCCGACGGCGGTGGTGGAACTGCGCGCCGTGGCCATCATCGGTTCGGGCAAGGCGCCGCGCGCCGACATTGCCAAGCCGGCGCCGCGACCCGTCGCCCCGGCGAACTGAGCCGCGCGCGCTTACGGCCGCCCGCCCGGCGGCAGCGCGCGCGCCAGTACCCACACGTCGACCCGCGCCACCCCGGCGCGCCGCAGCACGCGCGCGGCTTCGGCCAGGGTGGCGCCGGTGGTCATGACGTCGTCGACCAGGGCCACGTGCGCCGGCAGCGGCGGGCCGGGCGCCAGGACGAAGGCGCCGCGGAGGTTGGCCTGGCGGGCCTTCGCGCCCAGTTCGGATTGCGGGGCGGTGTGGCGGCGACGCTGCAGCCGGGTGTCGAGCAGGGGCAGGGCCAGGGCGCGGCCGAGCGGGCGGGCCAGTTCCAGGGCCTGGTCGTAACCGCGTTGGCGCAGCCGCCTGTGGTGCAGGGGCAGCGGCAGCAGGGCGGCCGGGCGCGGCGCCCCCGCGAAGGCCGGGGCCGCCAGCGCCGCCAGCAGCCGGCCGGCGGCCAGGTCGGCGTGGAATTTCAGGCGGCGCAGCAGGCCGTTGACCGGGGGCTGGTACAGGAAGACCGCCCGGCTGGCAGCGAAGGGCACGGCCAACCCCACGCAGCGCCCGCAGCGCGGCGCCGGGCGCGGCAGGGGCAGGGCGCAGCGGGCGCAGGCGGCGGTGTTCCAGGGCAGGCCGGCCCGGCAGGCCGCGCACAGGTCGTCGCCGTCGCCGGGCGAACGGCACACCAGGCAGCGCAGTGGCAGCAGCACCCGGCCCAGCGCGGTGAAAAAATCGCGGGGCGGGTTCAAGGGAAGGCGTGCCGTGGTTCACGGAATGGCCCCACCCCTCGGGCGTAGGCTCGGCCTCCCGGGCACCCCCCGACCGGGGTGGCGCCGTCAACCCGGGGGTGGGCTCTTTGGTTGACAGGGTAGGGCATGCTCACCAGACTGCCGCTCTCTTTTCACCCGCGCCGTCAGGGATAACCCATGCCTGCTGTCATCCGCCACGACTGGACGCGCGAGCAAGTCCTCGCCCTGTTCGAGCTGCCCTTCCCCGAGCTGGTGTTCCGCGCCGCCACCGTGCACCGCGAACACTTCCAGCCCAACCAGGTCCAGGTGTCGACCCTGCTGTCGGTGAAGACCGGCGGCTGCCCCGAGGATTGTGGCTACTGCCCGCAGGCCGCCCGTTACCACACCGGCGTGGAAGCCACCAAGCTGATGGAAACCCAGGCCGTGCTCGAGCGCGCGCGCGCCGCCAAGGCCGCCGGCGCCTCGCGCTTCTGCATGGGCGCCGCCTGGCGCAGCCCGAAGGACCGCGACATCCCGAAGGTGGCCGAGATGATCCGCGAGGTGAAGGCCCTGGGCCTGGAAACCTGCGCCACCCTGGGCATGCTCAGCGGCGACCAGGCGCAGAAGCTGCGCAGCGCGGGCCTGGACTACTACAACCACAACCTCGACACCGCGCCCGAGTTCTACGGCGACGTGATCAAGACCCGCGAATACCAGGACCGCCTGGACACGCTGGAACACGTGCGCGACGCCGGCCTGAAGACCTGCTGCGGCGGCATCGTGGGCATGGGCGAAAGCCGCGCCCAGCGCGCCGGCCTGCTGCAGGCGCTGGCCAACCTGCCGGCGCACCCGGATTCGGTGCCCATCAACCGCCTGGTGCAGGTGGAAGGCACGCCGCTGGCCGGCACCGCCCTGCTCGATCCGTTCGAATTCGTGCGTACCATTGCGGCGGCCCGCATCATGATGCCGGCTTCGATGGTGCGGCTGTCGGCGGGACGCGCCGAGATGAGCGAGGAGCTGCAGGCGATGTGTTTCCTGGCGGGCGCGAATTCCATCTTCTACGGCGAGAAGCTGCTGACCACCGGCAACCCCGACGTCGAGGCCGACCAGGCCCTGTTCGCCCGCCTCGGCCTGGAGCCGATGCCGGTGGTGCATGAATCGAAGACCGTGCACGCCGACATCGTCGAAACCGCCACCGCCGGCTGCGCCGCCTGACATGCCGCGCATCCGGCTGGCCGACCGCGTCGCCATCGCCCGCGCCGAGCGCACGGCGAACGCCGCGCTGCGCCCGCGCCGCGAAATCAGCGCGCGCGAAGGCTGCCGGGTGGTCATCGACGGCCGCACGCTGACCAGCTTCTGCGGCAACGACTACCTGGGCCTGGGCCAGCACCTGGACGTGGTGAGCGCCTTCCAGGAAGCCTCGGCCTGGCACGGCGTGGGCAGCACCGGTTCGGCCCTGGTCACCGGCCACCACGCCGAACACGCCGCCTTCGAGCGCGAAATGGCGCAGTGGCTGGGCTACGAGCGCGCGCTGTTCTTCGGCAGCGGCTACCAGGCCAACCTGGCCGTGATGCAGTCGCTGCTGGCCGAAGGCGACGTGTGCGTGCAGGACAAGCTCAACCACGCCTGCCTGATCGACGGCGCGCGCCTGGCCGGCTGCGAGCTCAAGCGCTATCCGCATCTTGATGTCGAAGCCGCGTTGCGCCAGCTGATGTCGCGCCGCGACGGCGCCGCCATGCTGGCCACCGACGGCGTCTTCAGCATGGACGGCGACCGCGCCCCGCTGGCCGACCTGGCCCTGGTGGCGCGCGCGCAGGACGCTTTGCTTTACGTGGACGACGCCCACGGCATCGGCGTGCTGGGCCCCGAAGGCCGCGGCAGCCTGGCCGTGGCCGGCCTGGGCGCGCGCGAAGTGCCGCTGCTGCTGGTGCCGCTGGGCAAGGCCTTCGGCGGCCAGGGCGCGGTGCTGCTGGGCAGCGAGGCGCTGGTGGGCCACGTGGCCGAAACCGCGCGCCCGTATCTGTTCTCCACCGCGCCGGCGCCGGCGATGGCCGCGGCCATGCGCGCCAGCCTGAAACTCATCCGCACCGAAAGCTGGCGCCGCGCCAAGCTGGCTTCGCTGGTGGCGCGCTTCCGCCGCGGTGCCGCCGCGCTCGGCCTGCCGCTGCAGGAATCGTTCACGCCGATCCAGCCGGTGGTGCTGGGCGACAACGCCCGCGCGCTGGCCGCCTCGCGTTCGCTCGAGGCGCAGGGCTACCTGGTGTCGGCCATCCGCCCGCCCACCGTGCCCGAGGGCCAGGCGCGCCTGCGCGTGACGCTTTCCGTGGACCACGGCGAAGCCGACGTGGACGGCCTGCTTGCCGCGCTCGCCGAAGCCGTGAAGGCCGCGCCCGCCCCGCTACCGGCATGAACCTGTTCCACGAAGTCCGCGGCCAGGGCCCGGCCCTGGTGCTGCTGCACGGCTGGGCCATGCACGCCGGCATCTTCGGCCCGCTGGTGGAGCGCCTGGCGCCGTTTTTCGAACTGCACCTGCTCGACCTGCCGGGCCACGGCCGCAGCCGCGACGCCGGCCTGCCGCTGCGGCTCGATTCCGCCGCCGAGGCCGTGGCCGCGCGCGTGCCGGAACGCGCGCTGTGGCTGGGCTGGTCGCTGGGCGGGCTGGTGGCGCTGCAGGCCGCGGCCAGCCACGCGCCGCGCGTGCGCGGCCTGGTGATGCTGGCCGCGAGCCCGCGCTTCGTGCGCGCCGACGACTGGTCCGCCGGCATGGACGCCGCCGTGTTCCGCAACTTCGCCAGCGAACTGGGCCGCGACTACCGCGGCACGCTGGACCGCTTCCTGATGCTCGAAGCCCAGGGCTCCGACCACGTGCGCGAAGAGCTGCGCCTGCTGCGCACCGAAGTGTTCGCGCACGGCGAACCCGCCGCCGACGTGCTGTGCGACGGCCTGGGCTTGCTGGAGGACACCGACCTGCGCCCCGCGCTGCCGGCGCTGGCCATGCCCAGCCTGTGGCTGGCCGGCCGTCGCGACCGGCTGGTGTCGCCGGCCGCGATGCGCGCCGCCGCCGCCGCCGCGCCGCGTTCGCGCTTCCACCAGGTGGAAAGCGGCGGCCACGCACCTTTCCTTACCCACGCCGACGAAGTGGCCGGCGCGCTGCGCGCCTTCGCCGCCGACTGCCCGCCATGAGCTCCCTTTTCGACCGCCACCAGCTGCGCCGCGCCTTCGGCCGCGCCGCGCCGAACTACGCCGCGGTGGCCGCGCTGCAGCGCGAGGTGGAAGCGCGCCTGCTCGAGCAGCTTGACTACCTGGACGAGCGCCAGCCCGCGCGCATCCTGGACCTGGGCAGTGGCCCGGGCCGTGCTTCGGGCGCGATGAAGAAGCGCTGGCCCAAGGCGGAAGTGATTGCCGTGGACGCGGCGCTGCCGATGCTGCGCCAGGTGCCGAAACACACGCGCTTCTGGCGGCCAGTGAAACGTGTCTGCGCTGATGTTTCCATGCTGCCCTTCGCCGACCAGTGCGTGGACGTGATTTTCTCCAGCCTGTGCCTGCAGTGGCTGGACGACCTGCCGGCGGCGCTGTCGGAATTCCGGCGCGTGCTGCGGCCGGGTGGCCTGCTGCTGTTTTCCACCTTCGGCCCCGACACGCTGCTGGAACTGCGCGAGGCCTATGAAGGCATTGGCGAAGTGCCGCCGCTGTCGCCGTTCGCGGCCATCCAGCAGGTGGGCGACGCGATGATGGCGGCGGGTTTCAAGGACCCGGTGCTCGACCGCGACCGTTACACGCTGACCTACCCCGACCTGCGCGCGCTGATGCAGGAACTGCGCGCCATCGGCGCCGGCGACGCGCGCCGCGAGCGCCGCCGCGGGCTGGGCGGGCGAGGGCGCCTGCAGCGCGTGACCGCCGCCTACGAAGTGAACCGGCGCGAGGGCGCGTTGCCCAGCACCTGGGAAGTGATCACCGCCCAGGCCTGGGGGCCCGCGCCGGGCGCACCGCGCCGCGAAGGTGGCGCCGACCTGGCCACTTTCCCGGCCGACCGCATCCCCCTGCGCCGGCGCTGAGCGCTAGACTCGGGCGGACCGAACCGCCCAGGAGCGTGCGCATGCCCCGTTTCCCCCGCCTTTCCGCGCTGGCCGCCGTGCTGCTGCTGGCCGGCTGCGCTTCCGACCCCGAGGTGCGACCCGTGGCCGAAACCCCGATCGACGGCATCGACTGGCGGCTGGTGGCCACCACCAGCGAAAGCAGCGTGCCCACCCGCGGCGCCGGTTCGGCGGTGCTGCGCGTGGATGGCGAACGCTTCTCGCTTTCCGGCCCCTGCAACCAGCACGGCGGCGCGTTCGCGCGCACGGGCAACGAGCTGCGTTTTGGTGGCGAGGGCGGGGCCATCGTGAGCACCAAGAAACTGTGCCCCGGCGAGCTGATGGCGCGCGAATCGGCGCTGCTGTCGGCGCTGCGCCAGCCGCTGCGCGCGGTGTTCGAAGGTCCCTTCCTGAGCCTGGTGGCCGCGGACGGCGCCAGCTGGCGCTTCGACCGCCGCGCCGCCGCCACCGAAGCCGCCGGCGAGCCGTTGGTGGTGCAGGTGGCCGGCCACCGCGCGCCCTGCGCCGGCGGCCTGTGCCTGCAGGTGCGCACGCAGCCGGGCGCGGCCTGGGAGCCGTATTACGGCGACATCGAAGGTTTCGCCTGGGAATCGGGCGTGGACGCCGTGCTGCGCGTGCGCGAGAGCAGCGGCGACGACGGCCAGCGCAAGTGGGTGCTGGTGGAAGTGCTCGAAACCGGGCGCTGAGGGGCTTTCAGCGCACCGCGTCGAGCGGACTGCGCACGGCGTTCGCGCCGCGGCCGAGCACATGCGTGTAGATCTGCGTGGTGGCGACGTCCTTGTGGCCCAGCAGCGCCTGCACCGTGCGGATGTCGTAACCCGATTCGAGCAGGTGGGTGGCGAAACTGTGGCGCAGCGTGTGCGCGCTGACCGGCTTGTCCAGGCCCAGGCGGCGGGCCGCGAGCTTGAGGTGGCGTGACAGCGATTCCTCGCCCACGTGGTGACGGCGCACCGTACCGCTCTTCGGGTCTTCCGAGAGCGTGTCGGACGGAAACACGTATTGCCAGCCGGGCTCGGTGGCGGCGTTGGGGTATTTGCGCGCCAGCGCGTGCGGCAGCCACGCGCGGCCGTGGCCCGCGGCCAGGTCGGCGTCGTGCAGGCGCCGGGCGCGGGCGATGGCCTCGCGCAGCGGCTGCTGCAGCGAGGCGGGCAGCATGGTGCGGCGGTCCTTGCCGCCCTTGCCGTCGCGCACCAGGATTTCCTGGCGGTCGAAATCCACGTCCTTGATGCGCAGGCGCAGGCCTTCCATCAGCCGCATGCCGGTGCCGTAGAGCAGGGCGGCCAGCACCCGCGGGCGGCCCTGCATCAGCTCGAGCAGGGCGCGCACCTCGTCGGCCGTCAGCACCACCGGCAACCGCTGCGGCCGCTTGGCCCGCACCACGTCGTCCATCCACGGCAGCTTGAGCTCCAGCACCTCCCGGTAAAGGAAGAGCAGCGCCGACAGCGCCTGGTTCTGCGTACTTGCCGCCACGTTGCCCTGCACGGCCAGCCGGGTGAGAAAAGCCGACACTTCGCGCCCGCCAAGCTCGCGCGGATGCCGCCCCCGGTGCGCCTGGATAAACCGGCGAATCCAGCCCAAGTACGCCGCCTCGGTGCGCAAGCTGTAGTGTTTGGCGCGGATCCTGTCGCGAACCACCTGCAACAGGCCGGGACGTACCGCCCCCGCGCCCTTCCGCGCTACACCGTCATCCGAGGGCAGTTCCGCGCTAGGCCGACGTTTGTTCTCCATACCGGCCGAGGATGAACAATCAGATCGCCGAGCACCCTCCGCCAAATGATTGATCGAGAGTGAGAATTTGTCTCGCCTGCCTGAATGCACCGGCGGCCGGCCGGAGCTATGCTCCGTTAGAAACCACTACTAGTTGTTAGGCCAGTAGTTGCCTAGGTTGCTTCGGCCCGTTCGCGGGCCGCTCTCATATTTGGGCTTCGGCTGGCCCGAGAGCTGGTGCGCGTCGCCCGCGCGTCCACCATCTGGCGCCTGGCGCGTCCGGCGGGCCGGCTCGCTGGCGATCGATGGCCGCGCGTCCGGGCGGCCAACCGCTGGCGTCCCAGCAGCTCGTGGCGCGGGCACGACTTTTTCAGCCAGCCCCGGCTTGCAAAGCGCTCTTCCGGGGCTTAGCGTCCGGCCTAACCACTCATTCAAGCCGACGCCTTCGGCGCGGCTTAACTCAGGCGTTAGGCCGCAGGTGAAGCATTGACGCATCGTGTCCTCTTTGTTTGCGGCAAGAACCGACTGCGCAGCCCGACCGCGGAGCATGTCTTCGCAGACTGGGAGGGTCTGGAAACTTCGTCCGCCGGCATCAATCGAGACGCGGACTGTCCTGTAACGGCTGAGCTCCTCGATTGGGCGCATACCGTTCTGGTCATGGAGTCGTCGCATCGCACCAAGCTAGCCGCGCAATTTGGCGCCAGCCTGCGCGGCAAGCGCATAGTCAGCCTCGACATTCCGGACGACTACGAGTACATGCAACCGGCCTTGGTGGAGCTCCTATTGGCCAGGGTTCCCAAGCACTTGCCGCCCCGCAGGTAGCTGCCATACGCTGCGGCCTAACTACTCATTCAAGCCGACGTCGCTCCGCGACGCGGCTTAACTCAGGCGTTAGGCCTGTATCGGTCTAGGTTGCTTCGGCCCGTTCGCGGGCCGTTGTCGCATCTGGGCCTCGGACAGTCCGCAGTGGTCGTCCTGGCTGCCCGCGCTCCCAGCATCCGGCGCCTGGGGTTCCTGGCCACCGGATCGTCGGCGTTCGAGGAGCCGTCACCCGGGCGGTCGCGCCGGGCGCGTGCCTGCAGCTCGCGGCGCGGGCACGGCC
>JAIBEO010000084.1 GCA_019459185.1 Rhizobium sp.
AGCCGCGAAGCCTTTCGCGAAAAGCTTCGCGGCTGAAGCCGCTCCTGCAAGGGCCTTTGCGTTTGTTCTAGAGTGGGGGAGTCCGTTAGGGGAGCCCCTGCATGAAAGTACGTTTCCACGGCGCCGCCGGCGAAGTCACCGGCTCCTGCCACGAGGTCGAGGCCGCCGGCCACCGGCTGCTGCTCGACTGCGGCATGATCCAGGGCAGCATCGAGGACGAGCACCGCAACTTCGAACCCTTTCCCTTCGACATAGAAGGGCTGTCGGCGGTGGTGCTCAGCCACGCCCACATCGACCACTGCGGCCGCCTGCCGGTGCTGGTGGCGCGAGGCTATAAGGGTCCGATCTGGACCCACGTGGCCACCGCCGACCTGCTCAGGATCATGCTCGAGGACGCCGCCTCGCTGGCCGAGATGGACGCCGAGCGCGACAACAAATACCGCCGCGAAGGCCACGCCCACCACAAGCCGCTGTTCACCCGCGCCGACGTGGGCAAGGTGCTGAAGCTGGTGCGGCCCATCGGCTACGGCAAGCCCACCGAAATCCTGCCCGGCATTACCGTGACGCTGCGCGACGCCGGCCACATCCTCGGTTCGGCCAGCGTGGAGCTGCGCGCGAAGGAAGGCGAACGCGAGCGCGTGCTGGTGTTTTCCGGCGACCTCGGCCCCAAGGGAACCCCCATCCTGCGCGACGCCCAGACGGTGCCGCACGCCGATTTGCTGCTGCTCGAATCCACCTACGGCGGCCGCGCCCACCGCGACCGCGAGGCCACGCTGGTGGAGATCGCCGAGGTGCTGGACAGCGCCTGGGAGGCGGGCGGCAACGTGCTGATTCCCGCCTTCGCCGTCGGCCGCAGCCAGGAACTGCTGTACTGGTTCGCGCGACACTGGGACGACTGGGAGATGTCGCGCTGGAAGATCTTCCTCGACAGTCCCATGGCCGCCAAGGTGGTGGGGGTCTACGACGGCCACGAATCGCTGTTCGACGAGGAAGCGCAGGACGTGTGGCGCGGCAGGCCGCATCCGTTCCGCCTGCCGAACCTGAACTTCACCGCCGAAACCGAAGAGTCGATGGCCATCAACCGGCACAAGGGCGGCGCGATCATCATCGCCGGCTCCGGCATGTGCAACGGCGGCCGCATCCGCCACCACCTGCGCCAGAACCTGGGCCGCAAGGAGGCGCACGTGATGTTCGTGGGCTACCAGGCGCAGGGCACGCTGGGCCGCCGGCTGGTGGATGGCGCGCGCGAAGTGAAGATGTTCGGCGAAGTCATCCACGTGAAGGCCCAGTTGCACACCGTGGGCGGCCTGTCGGCGCACGCCGACCAGCCCGGTCTGGTGGACTGGTACAGGCAGATCCCCAACCGCCCGCCGGTGGTGGTGGTGCACGGCGAGGACGACGCCCGCGAGGCGCTGGCCAAGGTGATGCGCGCCGACCTGCAGGCCGAGGTGATGCTGTCGCGGCCGGGCATGGAAGTGGAGGTCTGAGCCCATGCAGGAGGCCGAACGCCCGTTCGCGGTGCCCTGCGCCACGCTCGATGCCGGCGCGCCGTTGCGCTGGTTGCGGGCCGGCTGGCGCGATTTCCTGCGCGCGCCGGGGCTGAGCCTGATGTTCGGCGCCATGGTGCTGCTGGTGAGCGTGGCGGTGTCGGCGCTGGCCTGGTCGTTGGGGCGGTTCGCGCTGCTGGCGGCGCTGCTGTCGGGCTTCGTGTTCGTGGCGCCGCTGATCGCCGTGGGGCTTTATTGCGTCAGCCGCGAACTGGAGGCGGGCCGCCGCCCCGAGCTGCGCGATTCCTTCGTGCTGGCGCGGCGCGTGGCGGGGCAGGCGGGCGTGTTCGCGCTGGCGCAGCTGGTGGTGCTGATGCTGTGGTCGCGCGCCGGCATGATGGTGAACGCGCTGGTGCCGGTGGAGAACAACGACCTGGTCACCTGGGTCGAGTTCCTGCTGATCGGCTCGGCCGCGGGTTCGGTGTTCGCGGCTTTCACCTTCGCCACGGCGGCGTTTTCGCTGCCCATGATCGCCGACCGCGACGTGGACATGGTGACCGCCGGCGTCTCCAGCGTGAACGCCGTGCTGCGCAACAAGGGCGTGATGTTGCTGTGGGCGGCGCTGATCGCGCTGCTGACCGCGGTGGGTTTCCTGACCGCCTACCTCGGGCTGGTGGTGGTGATGCCCTGGCTGGCCTATTCGGCCTGGCACGCCTACCGGGAAACGCTGGACGCCACGGCCTGGCCGCGGCTGGATTGAGGCCGGGCGTCAGCCGTTTCGGCGCGTGAACTGGGCTTCGGCCCAGGCGACGGCAGGCAGCAGGAACGCCAGGTATTCGGCGCGGTTCCAGACCGCCCAAGCATCGTCGTCGTCGCCGCCCGTGGTCCAGCCGCGCGGGCTGAGTGCCTGCAGGCGCAAATAGTCGTCCGCGCCGGCCGCACCGAGCGCGAACGAAAATTCGAAGTATTCGGGGATTTTCCAGTAGCGCGTTGGCGTGGCGTCGGCGGTAGGCTGGAATGCGGCCAGTGCCTGGAGCAGGGCGCCCTGCAGCAGGGTGGCGGTGGGTTCGTCGGCACAGTCGGCGAATAAGCGGAGCGTTAGCAAGGCGGTGCCCATGCGCGACTCAGGCCCCGGCGGTGTCGATGCGCTGCGGCGCCATGGCGGCCACCGAGCGCGTGACCAGTTCCTCCAGCACGGCCAGGTCCACGTCGGCCAGGCGCTTGAGGTAGAGGCAACTCTTGCCGGTCTTGTGTTTGCCGAGTTTCGCCATCAGCGCCGCCTGGGGTTCGAAGCCCGGCATGAGGTAGAGCGTCAGGTCGTTCTTGCGCGGCGAGAAGCCGGTGACCATCCACTCACCCTCGCGGCCGCTGTCGTAGCGGTAGCGGTAGCGGCCGAAGCCGACGATGGTCGGACCCCACATCACCGCGGGCGCGCCGGTGGCGGCCTCCATCAGGGCGCGCACGCGGCGGCAGTCGTCGCGGCGCTGCGGGTCGGCGATGGCGTCCAGGAAAGCGTCCACGCTGGCCGCGGTAGCCTGGGTCTTGTTTCCGGCTTTGCTCATGGCGGGCCCCCGGGCGGCAGCTTACACGCCATGTGCAGCACGCCGTCCAGCTCGGCCACGACCGCGAAGCCCAGGCGTTCGTAAAGCCGCCTCGCGGGGTTCTCGGGGAAGACGCGCAGGCGCAGTTCGGGTTTTCCCAGTTCAGCGGCGCGCCGGAACGCCTGCCGCACCGCCCAGGCGCCCAGCCCGCGACCCTGGTGCGCGGGCAGCAACTGCAGGTCGCGGATCTCGAGCGCGTCGGGCAGCCCATGCAGGCGCAGCACGCCAACCGCGACGCCACGTGATTCGATCACGCGGTTGTCGAAGCTCGCCCAGCTGGCCTCGAAGCGCGCCGGGTCCCAGGCGATGTTCCGCGCGGCGCGGTAGGCGGCCATGTTGTCGTGGCTGAGCCGCTCGGCGAAGGCGCGGTCGGCGGGCGTGGCGGGGCGAAGGGTGGCGGGTTCCTCTCCCATGCTCAGCGCGCGTCGCGGTAGGCCTTCATCGCCGGCTCGATGCAAGGTTCGAGTTTCTTCACCGCCCCGGCGACGGCCAGGGACACCGGGTGCTGGTCGTCGTCGTAGGACACCGCGTTGTCATTGCCTGATCCATCGCTCCACTGAAGGTGGAAGGTGGTGGCGTGCAATCGAAGGATGAAGCCGGAATCGAAGTCCCGTCCGACGGGAATCGCCGTGGCGAGCAGTGCTTCCCTGGCCTCCGGCGCTGCGTCGCAGGCAGCCAGCGGCGTGCGGGTGACGCAGGTGCGGAACAGGTCGCCGACCGCGACGATCAGTACCGGCTCTTTGTCCGCGCGCAGCGAGCGATTGAGTCCCCTGTCCATCGCCACGACGACGGTGGGGCCCCGCCCCGCGTCGGGCTCCACCGCGAAGCGCAGGCTGGAGGTCGATCGCGGCGTGTCGTGCCAGGCGCGCAGGGAGGCGGATACCGACTGCTCGTGGCAGCCGGCGTCGATCGGATGCCAGGTGGTTTCCCCGGCCTTTGCCGGAGCGGAGAGGCACGCGATGAGCAAGAGCGCCATGCCATGTTTCATGCGTCTTCTCCTGGCGGGTCGTTGGGGGGGCGGACGACTGCTCAGGCCGCGCTGGCGATCCACCCGCCCACGTAAGCGGCGAGGGCGAGGCTGACGCCGCGGAACGGCACGCTGAACCAGTAGCGGCGCGCGAGTACGGCCATGGCCAGCAGGTAAGCCAGGCCCAGGCCGAGCAGGAAGCGCGAGCCCAGCAGGAAGTGGCTCGGCTCGAACGCCAGGTGGAGGTACACGAGCCCGAACAGCATGGCGCCCAGACTGTGGCTGGCATGAAAGCCCTGGCCGGCGCGCCACAACGTGGTCTGGCGCGAGATGACCGGGGAAACCTCCTTCATGCGCGCAAGCAGTCCGGCGTCCCTGGGCTCGAAGCGCTTGCTGCGGAAAGTGAGCACCAGGTGCAGCGTGCCCAGCACCAGGACGATGGCCGCGCTGGCGGCGAAGAGCATCTGCGGGAGGGTGGGCATGGCCCGAGTCTGGCGCGTCACCGCGGGTTCGATCAAGGCCCCGGCGCGGCGCGTCAAGAGGGCCTACGTGCCGGAGGCGGGCCGATGGGCCGGGAGGTCCCGCTGGTTGTCGGGCACGTGGTAGTACAAGGAAAGCACCCGCCACCGCTCCCCGTCGAAATGCAGCTGCAGGCTGTTCTCGCCGGTGAAGTCGGCTTTGGGCGCGTCGCGTTCGGTGCGTGATTCCACCACGCTGTACACCGTGGCGAAGCGGTCGACGGCCTGCACGTCCCGGTGGATCTCGGATTCGTGGAAGCCGGCCTCGTCCACGCTGTCCAGCGCCGCCAGGAACTCGGCCGCGCTGCGGCGGGTGAGGCTCGGCTTGCCGTCGCGGGTGCGGCTGCCGAAGACCACGGCGTCTTCGTGGAAGAGTTCGCGCAGGGTGGCCAGGTCGGGGCGTTCCCCGGGTTCGTGCGACAGGGCGCGCCACAGGGTGGCCACGGCCTGTTCGGGGGTGTTTGCCGCGGCCTGTGCCAGCGCGGGCGCCAGCAGCAGCGTGAGCAGCAGCCGGGCGCCGCGCTTCATGCCTGCGGCCCCGGACGCAGCACGCCATAGGTGCGGAGCGCGGCCTCCACTTGCGAGGCTTCGGTGGTATCCCCTGGGAAAAGCCGGTAGCTGGGCGCGACGATGGGCTCCACCGCCTCGGCCTTCACCACGAACACGCCGTGGATGGGGAAGCGGTCGCCGGCCATCGTTCGCAGCGGCGCCACCCAACGCGGGAAGTCCGGGTCCGCCGGTTTCACCTCGGTAGCAGTGCCCCGCACCTTGAAGCCCTTCTGCACGAAGATGTCCACAAACGACAGGCACACCTTCGGATTGGCGCACAGGTTGCGCGCGGTGGCCGGCGAGGCGATGTTCGCCACCACCATGTGAGTGTCGTCCGCTACGGCGAAGATTTCCTTGGGCGACACGTTCGGCTGCCCCTGCGCGTCGGTGCTGGCCAGCCAGCACAGCACGCTGCGCCGCGCCGCGTCCTCCACCGCCGGGCCGAGCAGGGCGCTCATTCGCTGCCCGGCAGCGTGTAATCGAAGCGGTAGAAGTGCGCGCCGCCGGTGATGTCGATGGCCATGCTGCCGCGAAGGCCCACCAGTTGGCCGCTGCCGGAATCCGGCACCACGTGCAGGTCCAGCTGCTTGGCTCCGCGGTCCATGGTGCCCGAGTGCTGCAGCACGAAGCCTCCCACGCGACCGTCCAGGCTTCCTTCCACGCGCTCCATGGCCACGTAGCCGGCCGAACCCTCCACGCCGCTGCGGAAGGCCAGCATCTGGCCTTCGCTGCGGGCGTCGAGCGCGCCGTGGAAACGCTTGTCCAGCGTCAGCCGGGCGATGGCCGCGCCCAGCTCGCGCTCGTCGGCGGGCTGCGGACCCAGTTTGACGTCGAACGCGCCCTGCACGTGCCGGCTCATTGCGCGCCCTGCGGCTTGCACAGGCAGGTGCCGTCGTCGAACACCACCTTCCAGCGGCCGTCCGGTTCGCGGCGCCAGGTGGAGCGGAATTCGGCGATGGGCTTGCCGCTGGGGTCGAACACCGGGCCCTTGGTGGCCGCCAGCTGACCGGCGGCGCTCACCACCACGGTTTCCGGGCGCCACGAAAACGGCGCCTGTTCGCCGTCGAAGTACTTGCTCCAGGCCGCCAGCACCGCCGCCTTGCCGCGCAGCGTGTTCGGGCCCGGCGAGAAGATGGCGTCGTCGGCGATGAAGCTGGCGAAGGCGTCCAGGTCGCGATCGGCCATGGACTGCGCGAACGCGGTTTCGGCGGCCGTGGCCTGGCGCACCAGTTCGGCGTTGTCTTCGGCGGGAACGCCGCCCGTGCTGGCGCAGCCGGCGAGGGCGAGGGCAAGGGTGGGGAAAATCAGGCGGGCCTTCATGCTCAGCCGCCGATGAACTTGAACAGCAGGCCGATGTTCTGGGCGCGCAATTCGGCCAGGCGCGCCTGCTTGGCGCGCAGGGCCCCGGCGAGGTCTGCGTCCATGCCTTCGAACGGGTCCGGCATTTCGGCCACCATCTCGTCCATGTTCTTCTTCGCTTCGGCCGCGGTAGCCGCGTCCATGCCGCTGGTATCGGCGCCCTCGAAGTCCTTGATCACCATCTCACGCATCTCGATGGCGCCCAGCACCTCGAACAGCTGGTCCTTCAGCACCGCGTACTCCTCGGGGTCGAGGCCGGCGGCGTCGGCGGCTTCGGTGTCGATTTCCTCGATGTCCACCTCTCCCAGGGCAAGCAGCTTGCCGGCGTCCGTGTCGGCTTCCGCCAGCTTGTCCAGCGCGGCCTGCAGGCGTGCGTTCTCCTGCACGAGGCCGCTTTCGAGGCCGTCCAGGTGCGCGGCCGCCAGTGCCACCGTCGGCTCGTTCTCCATCGCCTCGTCGCCGTCGTCGGCATAACCGTCGCCGGAATCTTCCAGCGCCATTTCCTCGGTGTCCTCGGAAACGTTGGCGTCGTCGCTGCCGCCGCAGCCACCCAGGGCAAGCAGCGCGGCCAGGGCCAGGGCGAGGGGGGTCTTGTTGAAGCTCATGCGTTCAGTCCTTTTGGGGTCAGTTCTTGCGGGAAGCGATCCAGCGGTCCACCTTGGCCTCGAGCACCGCCAGCGGCACCGAGCCGTCGCGCAGCACTTCGGCGTGGAAGCCGCGGATGTCGAAACGGTCGCCCAGCTCGCGTTCGGCGCGGGCGCGCAGTTCCTTGATCTTGAGCTCGCCGATCTTGTAGGCCAGGGCCTGGCCGGCGATGGCGATGTAGCGCTCGGTTTCGGAAACGGCCTCTGTCTGGCTGGTGGCGGAGTTGGCCAGCATGTATTCGATCACCTGCTCGCGACTCCAGCCCTTGCTGTGAAGGCCGGTGTCGACCACCAGGCGGATCGCGCGCCAGAGCTCGGCCTGCAGGCGGCCGAAGTACTGGTAGGGGTCGGTGTAGGCGCCCAGCTCTTTACCCAGCGATTCGGCGTACAGGCCCCAGCCCTCGGCGAAGGCGGTTTCGCCGCCGAAGCGGCGGAACTTCGGCAGTTCGCCCAGCTCCTGCTGCAGCGCCAGCTGGAAGTGGTGGCCCGGGATGGCCTCGTGCAGGTACAGGCTTTCGCTGTCCCAGCGCTTGCGGGTGGGCAGGTCGTAGGTGTTGACGTAGAAGATGCCCGGGCGCGTGCCGTCCTCGCTGGGGCGCATGTAGCTGCCGCCGGCGGCCGACTGGGCGCGGAAAGCTTCCACCGGGCGGATCTCGAACGGCGCCTTGGGCGTGAGCGAGAACAACTCGGGGATGCGCTGGTTGATCTTCGCTTCCAGCGCGCGGTAGGCCACCAGCAATTCATCCTCGCTGCCGAACTGGAATTGCTTGTCCTTGGTGACGAACTCGAAGAACTGCGCGCGCGTGCCGGCGAAACCCACCTGCTTCATCACCGCGTCCATCTCGCCGTGGATGCGCGCCACCTCTGCCAGGCCGATGTCGTGGATCTGCGCCGGGCTCATGTCGGTGGTGGTGGACTGGCGCACGCGGTAGGCGTACCAGGCCTCGCCGTCGGGCAGGGCCGACAGCGAAACCGTGTCGCGCGCGGCCGGCAGGTATTCGTCGTTCACGAAGCGGCGCAGTTCGCGGTAGGCCGGCATCAGCTGCGTGGCGATCAGTTCGCGGTAGGCGGCGGTGAGGCGGGTCTTGTCGGCGTCGCTGAAGCCGGCCGGGAATTCGGCCACCGGGCGCCAGAACAGGGTGTCCTCGGGCTTGTCCTTGATGAGCGCGTCGATCTGCGGGATCACCTTGGCCATCAGCACCTTCGGCTGCACCACGCCGTTGGCCATGCCGGTGCGCATGTTGGCCTGCATGCTGCGCATCAGCGCCGGGAACCGGCCGGCGCGCTTGAGCCAGTTGTCGTAGTCCTGCACGGTCTTGAACGGCTGCGCGCTCGAACCCGAGCCCAGCTGCGCGAACAGGCCGGTGACGTTGTAGAACTGGTTCAGCGGCTGCTGCCAGTCGGGGAAACGTTCGCCTTCGATGCTGGCCTCGAGGTCGCGCACGAAGATCTGGTAGCTCAGCAGGTCCTGGCCCTGCAGGCCGTCGCTGCCGATGGCCTGGGCGCGGCCCAGCCACTCGCGGTTGAAGGTGGCTTCCTTCGAGCGGAACTCCGCGGCGAAGAGGTTCGGCATCTGGTCGTTGTAGCGCGGGTCGCCGACGAAGGTGGCGTTGAGCGGGTTCAGCGCCAGCGAGGCTTCCCAGTAGTCGGCGTAGAGCTGCGAGAGCTGCGCGGCGCGTTCGCCGGGCTGCGGGGCGGTGGCAGGCGCGGCCGCGGCGGTGTCAGCGGCGGGCGTGGTGGCGCAGGCCGACAGGGCGAGGGCCAGGGCAAGGGCGAGCGGGCGCAGGGTCATGCGGATTCCTTGGGTGTGGAAGAGGGCGGTCAGGGCGCGAGCAGCGCCTCGCCGTCGACGACGTCCACCCAGGGCAGGGCCCGGAGCGACGCCTGGAGGAAGGGGCGGTGGGCGGCACCGATCAGCAGCAGCGTGCGGCCGCCATCCTCGCGCGCCAGTTCGCGGGCGAGCCGGGTCGTGATCTCGGCGTTGCGTGCGTGCCACAGCATCAGCCGGCGCCGGCCGGCGTCGTGCTTGCCGGCGGTGTTGTCGAACACCGCCCATTCGGCGGCCAGGTCGGCGCGCGCGTAGTCGTCGGAGTTCATCCAGCGCAGCAGCGCCAGCAGCCCGTCGGGCCGATCTGCGCGCCAGTGTTTCGCCTGTTCGTCGTTCAGCGCTTCCAGCCCCTGCTGCACGGCGGGCGTGGAGAGGCGCGGCAGCAGTTCATCGGCCAGCGCGCTGACGCCCAGCTCGTCGGCGAACGGGTCCACGGCGCACAGTTCGCGCTGGCCCAGCTGGCGCGCCAGGCGCAGCGCGATCGAGGCGATCTCGTTGTCGCTGGCGGCCAGGGCGTCGAGTCGCTCCACCGCGATCTGGCCCAGCGTGGCGGCGGCCGATTCGCGGGTCGCGGGCGACAGCGCGCTCCAGTTCAGCGCGGCCGACCAGGGCTCGTATGCGGCCAGCTGCAGCGAGACCAGGGTCAGCCGCTGCATTTCGTCGAGCGTGTCCTGGGCCACGAGGCTGCCGGCTTCGATACGGGCCTGCGCGGCCGGGCGCTGGCGCCGCACCTGCTGTTCGCCGGCCAGGCGAACGGCGTTCATGGCGAAGGTGGAGAGCAGTTCGCCGTAGCGCGCCGGCTCGGCGGCGAAGGCTTCGACCGACTCGCCGGGCACGGCCTCGATGCAGACGCGGGTGGGCGCGAACCTGGCCAGCCGCTCCACCACCGCCGCCTGCTGCACCGGCGTGGTGGCGGGTTGGAGTTGTGCGAGGTGGGCGCTGCCGAGCACCAGCACTTCTGCGCCCGAGGCCAGCGCAGGCAGCAGCGCGGCGACCAGCAGCAGCGCGAACCGGCGGTTCAGGGGCAGGGGGCGGCGGGTCGTGACCATGGCAGGGCTCGGGACGGGGTGCAGGGAACTCACCCCCCAGTGTGGCGCAGCCGGTGCGTACTGGCCCGGGCTGGAAGTCACGCCGGCTCAGCCCCGGGCGGCGGCGGCGCGCAGCTGGGCGGCCTGGTCGCGGCCCAGCCAGGCGGTGATGCCGCGCCGCACCAGGTAGAGCAGGGGGATCAGGGCGACGGCGCAGGCCATCTTGTAGGCGTAGTTCATGGTGCCCACCACCAGGAACAGCGAGGTGGGCCACTGCTGCGGCCCCAGCACGAAGGCGATGTAGAGCACGATGAAGCTGTCCACCAGCTGCGACACCGCCGTGGAGCCGGTGGCGCGCAGCCACACCATCCGTTCGCCGGTGGCGTGGCGGATGCGGTGGAACACGCTCACGTCGATCAGCTGGCCGATGAGGAAGGCCACCAGCGAGCCGCCGATGGTCCACAGGCCCTGGCCGAACACGGCGCCGAACGCGGCCTGGTAGTCGGGTACGCCTTGCTCCGCGGCCACGCCCACCCACCACGAGGCCGGCGCCAGGCCGATGGCCACGTAGGCGAACACGAAGCCGTAGACGATCACCGCCACCGCCAGCCAGCTGATGAAGCGCACGCCGCGCTTGCCGAAGAATTCGTTGACGACGTCGGTCATCACGAACACGATCGGCCAGAGCAGGGTGCCTGCCGTGAAGTTCAGCGAGCCGCTCTGCCCGAACAGGTTCCACTCGAAGGGACGCAGGCCCAGGGTGTCCTCGAGCGCGAAGATCTTGACGCCGATGAACTCGGCCAGCAGCGCGTTGCTGACGAAGAACACCGCCAGCACCAGGAACAGGCGGTTGGCGCGTTCGGCGCTGGTCACGCGGCCGGCCCGGGGCGCTCGAAGGGGATGGTGTCGGGGCTGACCGCGCCGCCGGAGATGATGAAGGACATCGCCTCGTCCACGCTCCAGTCGGTGGGCGTCAGGCGGTCCACCGGCACCACTTCCAGGTAACCCGAGGTGGGGTTGGGCGTGGTGGGCACGTACACCGCCGCCAGCTCGCGGCCGGTGCCCTGCTCGCGCATCACCCGGGTGACGAAGCCCACGCACTTCATCTCGCGGTGCGGGAAATCGATGAGCACCACGCGCTGGGTGCCGTCGGGCTTGGTCTGCAGCAGGTCGAGCAGCTTGCGGGCGCTGCCGTAGACCGTCTTCATGAGAGGGATGCGGGCGATCAGCGCCTCGAACCAGGCCAGCATGCGCTGGCCGATGACGCGCCGCGCCAGCGCGCCCACCGCCACGATCACGAACACGGTGGCCACCACGGCGAACGTGGACTGTGCCCAGGGGTCGTCCATCCAGCCCAGCCATTCCGGGTGGGCAGCGGCCAGGCGACCCGACAGCGGCGCCACCAGCGGCTGGCTCATGTCGGAGAGCAGCACCAGCACGAACTTGAACACGATCCAGACCAGCCAGATCGGCAGCAGGGTCAGCAGGCCGGTGAGGAAATAGGCACGAAGTCGTCGCATGCGGGGCAGTGTAGGGCAGGCCGCGTCGCGGCGGGGTCAGCGCTTGCCCAGCTCCCCGGCGGGCACGCTGCGCACGAGGCGGAAGCCGATGTCGTCGAAGCCGGTGCCGGCGTCGAAGTCATTGCTCTGCGTCGGGTTGGCGCGATTGGCGCCGTCGCGCCAGCCCACGCCGGCGGCCAGGCGGCGCTGGCAGCCGCGGGTGCAGTCGCTCACCCATTCGCGGGCGTTGCCGCGGGTGCCGGCCAGGCCGATCGGGCTCAGCGGGCCCTGGGCGGCGTTCACCGTGCCCTCGACGCCGGCGCAGCCGATGCGGCCGTCCTGGCAGGCGTTGCCGCTGCCGCGGTAGTCGGCCAGCGGGCGCCATTCGGCCAGGGTGGGCAGGCGGTAGTCCTTGCCGCTGCGGCGGCTGAGCCACTGCGCGTAGGCCTGGGCATCGTCGTAGCTCACGCAGAGCACCGGGTGGTTGCCGCTCTGGTTGAAGCCCGGGTCGTCCCAGGTGCGCTTCTTGATGCTGATGGGCGCCAGGCGGTTGCGGCAGCGCGCGGCCGGTCGGCCGGTGGCGCTGGCGAAGGCGGCGTACTCGGCGCGGGTGACTTCGTTGCGCATGGCGGCCAGGCCGGCGCGGCTGCCTCGCGGCGTGCGCGCCAGCACCATGGCCACCGCGGTGTCGGCCAGCGGTTCGCCCGCCTTGGGCAGGGCGACGGCCTTCGACCAGGCTGGCTCCAGGCTGGCCGGCGGCACCGCCAGCGCGGTGGCCAGGGCCTTGGTGGCCTCCACGGCGTCGGCGTCGAGCTCGGCCAGGTTGGCTTCCAGCCGCGCCAGCAGCAGCGGCGGCAGCGCGGTGGTGAGCTCGCGCCAGGGCTTGCCTTCCAGGCGGTCCATCTCGGCGGCGAAGGGCGCGGCCTTTTCGTGGTTCTGGCGGGCCTCGTCGTCGTTGCCGGCGCGCACGGCTTCCAGCACGCGGGTGCTGTAGAAACCGATCACTTCGTCGGACAGGCGGAACAGCGCCGGCTCGCGCGGCGCGAGCTGGCGCGCGCGGCGCAGCGAATCCATGGCGTTGTCGCCGGGCGGCAGGCTCAGGCGCTGGCGGTCGATCTGGCGGCGGGCGGCGGCCAGTTCGCGGGCGCCCGGGAGGGTGGGGTCGTAGTCGAGCGTGAACACCGTGACTTCGGCCTTGGCCTGGGCGAACGGCGTGGGGCCGGCGGGCGCAACCGCGGGTTCCGGCGCGGCGTCGGGCGTGGCGGGCGCGGCTTCCGGCATGGCGGTTTCGGCGGCGACCACGGGCGCGGCTTCCGCCGGTGCGGGTTCGGCGGCCGGGGCGGCGTCCTCGACGGTGAAGAAATCGCTTTCCGGGGCTTCGGGCGGACCCGGGTCGCGCATCAGCCAGACGATGGCGGCACCGGCCAGCACCGCGCCCGAAACCGTGGCCAGCACCGGCTTCCACCAGCGTCCGGCGAAGGCCTTGAGCTTGCCCGGGTCCACCAGCGGCGCGGACGGCTTGCCTTCGGCCAGCTGGTTGAGCGCGCCCAGCATCTGCTGCGCGTTGCGGTAGCGGTTGTCCGGCGACTTGGCCATCGCCCGGTCGATGAAGGGCTGCCAGTGTTTCTTGTCGACTGGCAGGCGCGGCACCGGGTCCTGGGCATGCATCAGCGCCAGCGCCAGCGGGTCGGCGGCCTGGAAGGGCAGCTTGCCGGTGAGCAGTTCGAAGGCCAGCACGCCGACGCTGTAGAGGTCGGCGCGGCCGTCCACCACTTCGCCGCGGGCCTGTTCCGGCGCCATGTAGCCGCCGCTGCCGACGGCCAGGCCGGCGGTGGTGATGCGGGTGGCGTCGCGTTTGCTCAGCGCGATGCCGAAGTCGGTGAGCAGCGGCCGGTCGGCGTTGTCGAACAGCACGTTCTCGGCCTTCACGTCGCGGTGCACGATGCCGCGGGCGTGAGCGTATTCGAGCGCCGAGAGCAGCGAGCGCAGCACTTCGATGGCGCGCGGCTCGTCGTGGGTGAAGTCGCGCTGGCCCAGGTGGCCCTTGGCCAGGTAGGGCAGCACGTAATACAGCAGGCCCTGGCGCGTGCGTCCGACCTCGTGGATGCCGACGATGCACGGGTGCTCGAGCTTGGCGATGGTGCGCGCCTCGTGCTCGAAGCGCTGCTTGGAGATTTCGTCGGTCAGCGCGGTGGGCGACATGACCTTGATTGCCACCTGCCGGTCCAGCGATTCCTGCACGCCCAGGTAGACCTGGGACATGCCGCCCTTGCCGATGCGGCGCAGCACCCGGTAGCCCGGGATCTCCGGCATGTAGCTGGAGAGCAGCGCAGTCAGCTCGTCAGGGGAAAGGTCTTCTTCCTGCTGCATGGCGCGGGCGGGGCTGGGCGGGGGGACGGGGCTGTCCAGCATACGGCAGCCGCCCGTTCAGGCAAGCCATTTGTGAAAACGTGAACGGCGTCACGGTTCCCGCCGGCCGGGACTCAGGCGTCCGGTTTGGGGCGTTTGCGGCGCACGTAAACCTGCTTGCGCACCCGGGCCACTACGTGGCCTTCGCCGTCGCGCACTTCGGTGTCGAACCAGTGCAGCACTTTCGAGCCGTCTTCGGCGGCGGCCCGCAGCGCCTCCACCACGGCTTCGGGCAGGTCGAACTCGGCCACCACGGTGCCGCGGCCGGGCTTCTCGAACTTCACTTCGCCGGCCTGGTCCCACACCAGGTAACCCGGGCCGAGCCGGCGCATGACCAGGATCATCCAGAACGGATCGGTCATGGCGAACAGGCTGCCGCCGAAGTGCGTGCCCACGTAGTTGCGGTTGTACCAGCGCTGGCGAAGCTCCACCCGCGCATGGCTGAAGTCGTCGGCCAGGCGGGTGACGCGGATGCCGGCGAACAGGAAGGGCGGCCAGACGTTGAACAGCAGCCGCAGGCGGGAAGCTTTCATGGGCGTGGGCTCAGAACAGCAGCGACGCCATCTTGCGCCGGTAGGTGCCCACCAGGTCCTCGTCTTCGACCACGCGGAAGGCGTCGATCAGCGCCTTGCGCGGCAGGCCTTCGGCGTAGTTGCGGTCGCGGCGAAGCATTTCCAGGAACTGTTCCAGGCCGTCCTGCCAGCGGCCGGCGACGATGTCGGCGGCGCCCAGCAGGTGGCGGGCGCGCAGATCGGCGGGGTCGGCGGCCAGGGCCTGGCGCAGTACTTCGGCCGGCGGTGCGTCCTTGAGCAGGGCCAGGAAGGCCAGGCGGGCGCGGCCGCGCAGGGCGCGGTCGTCCTGGGCCAGGTTGGCCGGCAGGGCGTCGAGCAAGGTCTCGGCTTCGGCCACGGTGCCGGTGCGCAAGAGCGCCAGCGACAGGTCGAGCTTCAGCTCGTCCTTGTCCGGTTCGGCCAGCACGGCGGCGCGCAGGCGCACTACTTCTTCGTGCGGGTCGGTGGGCGCGGCGGCCTCGGGTTCGGCCGGGGCCTCGGCTTCCTTCGCGGTGATGCCGTGGTGGGCCAGGAACTGGCGCAGCTGGCCCTCGGGCAGGGCGCCCGGGAAACCGTCGACGATCTGGCCGTCCTTCACCAGCATCACCGTCGGCACCGACTTGATCTGGAAGTAGCCGGCGAGCTGCTGCTCCTTGTCCACGTCCACCTTGGCCAGCAGAAAGCCGCCGTTGAATTCGGCGGCCAGTTTTTCCAGCACCGGCCCCAGGGTCTTGCAGGGGCCGCACCAGGTGGCCCAGAAGTCCACCAGCACCGGGATTTCCTTGGACTTGAGCAATACGTCGACCTCGAATTTCTCGAGGCCGGCGTCGAAAACGTGGGGATTGGCGGGGGTCATGGCGGGTCCGTCCGGAAAGGCATCACCCGCAGATGGTGCCAGCAGCGGCCGGACTCAAGCCAATGCTTCAGTCGGCTTCACGTCGCTGGAAGGCCCACAGCCCGGCCAGGCCCGCCACCAGCGCGCCGGCCACGCTGTAGCCGACCACGGCCATCGGGTCGGCCTTGGACATGGCCTGCACCGGCAGTGACCACGGGAACCAGGGGCCGAAGCGCGCCGACTGCCCGATGAGGAAACCCATCACCGTGGCGCCCATGCCCACGCCCACGGCCACGGTGAAGCTGCGCCAGCGCACGGCGATGAAGGTGTGAAGCGCCACCAGCAGCAGGCTGGCCGCGGTGACCAGGACCAGTTTTTCCAGCAGCAGGGCCCAAGGCACCGGCCCGGCGATGCCGAACCCGGGCCTCAGCAGCGCCAGCAACCAGCCACCGAGCGGCAGCAGCGCCAGCATGGCCAGCTGCGCCAGCGCCAGCACCCCGGCCAGGGCCAGCAGCTTGGCCAGGTAGTGCACGGCGCGCGGGACCGGCAGCGCCAGCAGGTGTTTCCATTGCTGGTTGGCGTGTTCCTGGCCGGCCAGCAGCGCGGCCTGCAGGGTCACGAACAGCGGCACCATCAGGAAGGCCCACAGCGCCAGCGTCGACTGCGCGAACGCCAGCCAGGCCTCGGCGGGTGCCGGGGGCGGCCGGTCGGCCGGCAGGCGCACCACGGTCATCTGCAACACGTAGACGGCCACCACGACCGCGGGGGCCACCACGCACAGCCACAGCGCCAGCGTGCCGCGAAGCTTCAGCCATTCCGCCGACAGGGCCCGGGCCAGCGCGCTCATGCTGCGCGCTCCCCGGCCGGCGCGGCCGTGAGGTCGAAGAACAGGCTTTCCAGAGAGGCCTGTTCGAGCGCCAGGTGGTGGATGCCTATGCCCTGCGCCACCAGCCGGCGGTTGAGTTCGGCCACCGGCAGGCGCGGTGCGAAGCGCAGGCCCTGGCCTTCGGCGATGGCGGGGTCTTCGCCGGCGTCCACCAGCACGCGCATGGCGCGGGCCGGGGCGTCGCAGCGCAGCAGCAGGCGTGGCCGCGCGCGCTGGCGCAGCTCCTCCAGCGGGCCCTGGAAGCGCAGGCGGCCGGCTTCGAGTACGCCGACGTGGCTGGCCAGTTGTTCCACTTCGGCCAATTGGTGGCTGGACAGGAACAGGGTGATGCCGTCTTCGCGCGCCAGCTGGCGCAGGAAGTGGCGAAGTTCCTGCAGGCCGGCCGGGTCGAGGCCGTTGCCGGGTTCGTCGAGCACCAGCAGTTTCGGACGGCCCAGCAGGGCCAGGGCGATGCCCAGGCGCTGCCGCATGCCCAGCGAATAATCGCGGGCGCGCCGGTCGGCGGCGTCGCCCAGGCCCACGCGCACCAGCGCTTCGCCGACCCGCGCGGCGGGCAGGCCGAGGAGGCGCCGGGTGACTTCGAGGTTGGCGCGGCCGCTGAGGTGCGGATAGAGCGAGGGGTGTTCGACCAGCGCGCCCACGTGCGCCAGCGGCGCGCGGTGCCGGCGGTCGAGGCGCTCGCCGAACAGGCGGACTTCACCACCGTCGGGGCGCAGCAGGTCGAGCAGCAGCCGGATGGTGGTGGTCTTGCCGGCGCCGTTGGGGCCGAGGAAACCGTAGATGGCGCCGGCCGGCACGCGCAGGTCGAGTTCGCGCACGCCGTGGCCGCCGGGGAAGGTGCGGGTCAGTCCGTGGGTTTCGATGGCGTGGGGCATGGCTCAGGCGGGGAGGGGCGATGGCCGCAGCTTGACGCCGCGGCCGCGCCCCGCCATGTGCCAAGGGTTGCCCAACCCCCGTCACGCGCCGGCGGCTTACTCCGGCTGGCGGACGATGCGGCCGTCCTTCATCACGAAGTCCACCTTCTTCGTGGCGGCGATGTCGGCCAGCGGGTCGCCCGGCATGGCCACGATGTCGGCCGGCAGGCCCGCGGCCACGCGGCCCAGGTCGGCGCGGCCGAGGATTTCGGCGGCGTTGGCGGTGGCGGCGCGCAGGGCTTCGGCCGGCGGCATGCCGGCTTCCACCATGAACACGAACTCGTCGGCGTTGTCGCCGTGCAGGCCCACGCCGGCGTCGGTGCCGAAGCCGATCTTCACGCCGGCCTTCCAGGCGCGGCCGAAGGTGTCCTGGATCTGGGCGCCGATGCGGGCGGCCTTGGGGCGCACCACGTCCGGGTAATAACCGTCGATCTTGGCCTTCTCGGCCACGAAGCGGCCGGCCGAGATGGTCGGCACGTACCAGGTGCCGTTCTTCTTCATGAGCGCGAAGATCTCGTCGTCCATGTAGGTGCCGTGCTCGATGGTGTCGACGCCGCCGACGATGGCGCGGCGAATGCCTTCCTTGCCGTGGGCGTGCGCGGCCACGCTGTAGCCGTAATCGCGCGCGGCCTGCACCACGGCGGTGACCTCGTCCACGGTGAACTGCGGCGCGTCGCCGCTGCGGGCGTAGCTGAGCACGCCGCCGGTGGCGGTGATCTTGATCACGTCCGAGCCGTCCTTGTAGCGCTGGCGCACGGCCTGGCGGGCCTCGTCGGGGCTGTTGACCACGCCCTCGGCCGGGCCCGGGGTGCCCAGGGCGTCGGAGATCAGGTGGTTGAAGCCGTTGGTGGGGTCGGCATGGCCGCCGGTGGTGGCGATGGACTTGCCGGCCGCGAAGATGCGCGGGCCCTCCACCCAGCCCTGGTTCACGGCGTCGCGCAGGGCCAGGGTGGTTTCGCCGCCCAGGTCGCGCACGCTGGTGAAACCGGCGCGCAGGGTGCGGCTGGCATAGGCGGTGGAGCGCAGTACGGTGAACTCGGGGTTGAGCCGGAAGCCCTCGGAATAACTCTGCGGGCTCGATTCCCCGCTCAGGTGCACGTGCAGGTCGATCCAGCCCGGGCTGCAGGTGTGGCCCTTCAGGTCCACCGCGGTGGCACCGGGCACGGCGGCGTGGCCTTCGCGGACCTCGCTGACCTTGCCGTCGGCCACCACCACGGTGCGCTCGGGCAGGTTGCGCCCGGTGCTGCTGTCGAACAGCCGGCCGCATTGCAGGGCCAGGGTTTCAGCCTGGGCGGCGGCGGGCAGGGCCAGGGTCAGGGCGAGCAGCAGCGGGGTGTGGCGCATGGGTGGTCTCCGGACGGGTTGCCCCGATGGTAACCGCAAGCCGGGGCCGGGCCGGAAGGGCCCCGGATTTGTTACGCTGGACGCCTGTTTTTCCGCCTCCATCCCCCATGTCCGACACCATCGATCCCAGCGCCTACGACCCGAAGGCGGTGGAAACCGCCGCGCAGACCCACTGGCAGGCCACCGGCGCCTTCCGGGTGACCGAGGACGCCAGCCGTCCGAGGTACTACTGCCTGTCCATGCTGCCGTACCCCTCGGGCGCGCTGCACATGGGCCACGTGCGCAACTACACCATCGGCGACGTCATCAGCCGGCACCGGCGCATGAAGGGCTTCAACGTGCTGCAGCCGATGGGCTGGGATGCCTTCGGCCTGCCGGCCGAAAACGCCGCCATCAAGAACAACACCGCGCCGGCGAAGTGGACTTACAAGAACATCGAGCACATGCGCGGCCAGCTCCAGCGCCTGGGCTTCGCCTACGACTGGAGCCGCGAGTTCGCCACCTGCACCCCGGAGTACTACCGGTGGGAGCAGCTGATGTTCACGCGCCTGATGAAGAAGGGCCTGGTCTACCGCAAGAACTCGGTGGTGAACTGGGACCCGGTGGACCACACCGTGCTGGCCAACGAGCAGGTCATCGACGGCCGCGGCTGGCGTTCCGGCGCGCTGGTGGAAAAGCGCGAGATCCCGCAGTGGTTCCTCAAGATCACCGACTACGCCCAGCAGTTGCTCGACGGCCTGGACACGCTGCCGGGCTGGCCCGAGGCGGTCAAGACCATGCAGCGCAACTGGATCGGCCGCAGCGAAGGCCTGGAAATCCAGTTCGCGATGGACGCGCTGGCCGAGCCGCTCACCGTGTTCACCACGCGCCCCGACACGCTGATGGGCGTCACCTACCTGGCGGTCGCGGCCGAGCACCCTGTGGCCCTGTGGGCCGCGTCGGGCAATGAGCAGGTGCGCGCCTTCATCGAGGAGTGCCGCAAGGGCGGCGTGTCCGAGGCCGAGCTCGAGACGCAGGAAAAGAAGGGCGTATTCACCGGCCTGTACGCCGTGCACCCGATTTCCGGCGACAAGGTGCCGGTGTGGATCGCCAACTTCGTGCTGATGGGCTACGGCACCGGCGCGGTGATGGCGGTGCCGGGCCACGACGAGCGCGACTTCGAGTTCGCGCACAAGTACCAGCTGCCGGTGAAGCAGGTGGTCGCCATGGTCGGCGAGTCCTACGACCCGGACTCCTGGCAGGCCTGGTATTCGGACAAGAACGACGACCGCCTGCGCGTCATCAATTCCGGCCCGCTCGACGGCATGGGTTACCAGGGCGCGTTCGACCTGCTGGCCGAACAGCTCGAGGCCCGCGGCCAGGGCCGCCGCCGCGTGAACTACCGCCTGCGCGACTGGGGCGTGAGCCGCCAGCGTTACTGGGGCTGCCCGATCCCGGTCATCCACTGCGAGAAGTGCGGTTCGCTGCCGGTGCCGGAAGACCAGCTGCCGGTGGTGCTGCCCGAGGACGTGGCCTTCACCGGCGTCACCTCGCCGATCAAGGCCGACCCCGAGTGGCGCAAGACCACCTGCCCGGGCTGCGGCGGCGCCGCCGAGCGCGAGACCGACACCTTCGACACCTTCATGGAGTCGAGCTGGTACTACGCGCGCTACACCTCGCCGGGCGCCACCGACCTGGTGGACGAGCGCGCGAACTACTGGCTGCCTGTCGACCAGTACATCGGCGGCATCGAGCACGCGATCATGCACCTGATGTACTTCCGCTTCTACCACAAGCTCATGCGCGACGCGGGCCTGGTGAAGTCGGACGAACCGGCCACCAACCTGCTGTGCCAGGGCATGGTGATCGCCGACACCTTCTTCCGCGAAAACGCCGACGGTTCGAAGGACTGGCACAACCCGGCCGACGTGGACGTGCAGCGCGACGCCAAGGGCCACGCCACCGGTGCGGTGCTGCGCGCCGACGGCCAGCCGGTGCGCATCGGCGGCACCGAGAAGATGTCCAAGTCCAAGAACAACGGCGTCGACCCGCAGGTGATGGTGGACAAGTACGGCGCCGACACCGTGCGCCTGTTCTCCATGTTCGCCGCGCCGCCCGAGCAGAGCCTGGAATGGAATGAGGCTGGCGTGGAAGGCATGGCGCGTTTCCTGCGCCGCCTGTGGACCCAGGTGCACAGGCACGTGGCCGAGGGCCCGGCGCCGAAGCTCGACGCCGCCTCGCTCGATGGCGCCCAGCGCACCCTGCGCCGCCAGCTGCACGAGTGCATCCAGAAGGTCGGCGACGACTACGGCCGCCGCCACACCTTCAACACCGCCATCGCCGCGGTGATGGAACTGCTCAACGCCATCGCCAGGTTCGACGACGCCAGTGCACAGGGCCGCGCCCTGCGCCAGGAGTGCTTCGAGGCGGTGACGCTGCTGCTCAATCCGATCACGCCGCACACCTCGCACGCGCTGTGGCAGGCGCTGGGCCACCCGGAAACCACCATCGAGGACCTGCCGTTCCCCGTGGCCGACCCGGCCGCGCTGGTGCGCGACGCGGTCACGCTGGCGGTGCAGGTGAACGGCAAGCTGCGCGGCACCATCGACGTGTCGGTGAACGCCAGCAAGGAAACCGTCGAGGCGCTGGCCCTGGCCGAGCCGAACGTGCAAAAGTTCATGGAAGGGATGTCCGTGCGCAAGGTGATCGTGGTGCCGGGCAAGATCGTCAACATCGTCGTGGGGTGATCGGATGCGTCGTCTGCTAGTTGTGCTGTGCGTCGTCGCGCTTTTCGCGGGCTGTGGCTTCAAGCCGCGCGCCCAGCTGGCGCTCGCTTCCGACCTGGGCCCGGTGGCGGTGAGCACCGCCGACCCCTACAGCCCGCTGGGCCAGGGCCTGGCCACCGCGCTGCGCCGCGCCGGCGTGGCCGAAGCGGTCGCCGGCCAGCCTTCGGCCACGCTGCAGGTGGTTTCCGAAAACATGCGCACCCGCCCGCTGGCCGTGGACGCCGCCGCCCAGGTGCGCGAATACGAAACCATCTACACGGTCGAGTTCGAGCTGCGCGGCGCCGACGGCGCGGTGCGGGTGCCGCGCCAGGCCGTGGAACTGTCGCGCGAATACACCTACGACGCGCTGGCCTCCGCCGGCAGCCCGGCCGAGCAGCAGCTGCTGCAGGACGAACTGCGCCGCGACATGCAGGCCGCCATCCTGCGCCGCGTCGACGCCGCCCTGCGCGCCGACTGATGGAGCTCAGGCCGGACCGCCTCGAGCGCCAGCTCGCCGGCGAGCCGCTGCGGCCGGTGTACCTGGTCGCCGGCGCCGAGCCGCTGATCGTGCTCGAGTGCGCCGACGCCATCCGCGCGAAAGCGCGCGAGGAAGGCTACGGCGAGCGCGAGGTCTACGACGTCGAGGCCGGCTTCGATTGGAATTCTCTCAGCCGCGGCCTGGCCTCGATGAGCCTGTTCTCTAGCCGCCGCCTGTTCGACCTGCGCCTGCCCACCGGCAAGCCCGGCAAGGAAGGCAGCGAGGCCCTGCGCGAGTACTGTGAAAACCCGCCGCCCGACACCGTGCTGCTCATCACCGCGCAGGAATGGAGCAAGCAGCATGCCGGCAAGTGGAGCGAGGCCATCACCAAGGTCGGCCACCTGGTGACGATGTATTCGCTCAAGCCGCACGAGCTGGGCGACTGGCTGCAGCGCCGCCTGCGCAGCCGCGGCCTGGTGGCCACGCCCGACGCGGTGCGGCGCCTGGCCGACCGGGTCGAGGGCAACCTGCTGGCCGCGGCCCAGGAAGTGGACAAGCTGGCCCTGCTGGTGGCCGACAAGCGCGAGGCCATCGACCTGGCGCAGATGGAGGCGCTGGTCGCCGATTCCTCGCGTTTCGACGTGTTCAAGCTGGTGGACGCCGCCCTGGCCGGTGAATTGGCGCGCGCCGTGCGCATGCTGGCCGCGCTGCGCGCCGAGGGCGAGCAGGTGGCCGGCCTGGTGCCGATGGTGGCCAAGGAAGTGCTGGTGCTGTGTTCACTGGCACGCGCAGGCAGCGGCGGGAACCTGATGTCGGCCATGCGCGAGGCGCGCATCTGGGAGAGCAAGCAGGCGGTGTACCGCCGCGCGGTGGAGCGGCACCCTCCTTCGCGCTGGGAAGCCTTCGCCGCCGAGTGCGGGCGCATCGACCGCAGCGCCAAGGGCCGCGGCGACGGCGTCCCCTGGCTGATGCTCGAGCGCCTGCTGGTGTCGATCGCCGAGGCCCGCGCCCGCAACCTGCTGGTCTCGTGAGCTTCACGGCCCTGTACGGCGGCACCTTCGACCCGGTGCATGCCGGGCACCTGGCCGTGGCCCGCGCCGCCCGCGCGGCCCTGGGCGCCGCGGTCCGGCTGGTGCCGGCCGCCGACCCGCCGCACCGCGCCGCCCCTGGCGCCGGTGCCGACGACCGCGCGGTCCTGCTGGAACTGGCCATCGCCGGCGAGCCGGGGCTGTCGGTGGACCGCCGGGAGCTGCACCGCGAAGGCCGCTCCTACACCGTCGATACCCTGCGCGGCCTGCGCGCCGAACTCGGGCCGACGGCGCCACTGGCCTGGATCGTCGGCGCCGACGCCTTCCGCGGCCTGCCGACCTGGCACGACTGGACCGAACTGTTCGGGCTGGCCCACTTCGTGGTGGCCGTGCGTCCGGGACACGGGCTGGAGCACCTGCCGCCGGCGCTGGAGGGCGCCTGCACCGGCCGCTGGGCCACCGACGTGGCCGAGTTGGCCGCCAACCCGGCCGGGCGCCTGTGGCGCCTGGACATGCCCCTGCACCCCGCCTCGGCCACCGAACTGCGCCGCCGGCTGCGTGAAGGCGCCGACACCGGCGACTGGCTGGACCCCGCCGTCGCCGCCGAAATCGCCCGCCGCGGTCTTTACCGGGCGCCCTGAGCGCCCCGGGCGTATAATCCGGCCCGTCTTTCCCGCCAGAGCAGCCCGTTGACCACCCAAGCCCACGTCATCAAGACCCAGATGCCCGACCCGGCCCCGCAGCCGGAAGCCATCCTCAAGCAGGTCCGCCTCGCCCTCGAGGAAATGAAGGCCAAGGATGCCGTCGAGATCGACGTGCGCGGCAAGACCAGCATCGCCGACTACCTGGTGGTCGCCTCCGGCACCTCCACCCGCCACGTGAAGTCGGTGGCCGACGAAGTGGTGAAGTTCGCCAAGAAGTGCGGTGTGATGCCGCTGGGCGTGGAAGGCGAGCGCGAGGCCGAGTGGGTGCTGGTGGACCTGGGCGACGTGATCGTGCACGTCATGCTGCCCCGCATCCGCGAGTTCTACGCCCTCGAGCGCCTCTGGACCGTCGGCGACCAGCCGCCCGAGGGCTCCTCCGCGGTGTAGCTTTTTGTTTGAACGCGGATCAGGGCGAAAAAGGGCGGATAAAAGCGAATGGATCAATTAGTTGTCCGATTCACTCTAATCCGCTTTTTTCCGCGTAAATCCGCGTTCAAATCAAGCTGTCACGTCAAGCCATGAAAGCCCGGCTGGTGGCGGTGGGGGAGAAGGCGCCCGGGTGGGTGGCCGAGGGGTTCGCGGAGTACCAGAAGCGGCTGTCGCACTGGTTGCCGCTGGAACTCGTGGAAGTGGCGCCGGGGCTGCGGGGCAAGGGCCGCGATGCCGCCCGCGCCATCGCCGACGAAGGCGCCCGCGTGCAGGCGGCGCTGCCGCGTAATGCCTGGGTGGTGGCGCTGGACGGCCGTGGCAAGGCCTGGTCGTCCGAGCAGCTGGCGCAGCGCCTGGAGCACTGGCGCCAGCAGGGCCGGGACCTGGCCTTCCTGATCGGCGGTCCCGAGGGCCACGCCCCCGAAGTCCTGGCCGCCGCCGACGAAAGCTGGTCGCTGGGACCACTCACGCTGCCGCACATGCTGGTGCGCCTGGTGCTGGCCGAGCAGGTCTACCGCGCCGCCAGCCTGCTCGCCAACCACCCCTACCACCGCGCCTGAACGCCCTTCGCGGGTGATGCCCCGCGCGGCGGTCAAAGGCTATGCTTGCGGCATGCTCTATCTCGCCTCGCAATCGCCCCGCCGCCGCGAGCTGCTCACGCAGCTGGGCATGACCTTCGGACGGCTCGACGTGGACGTGCCCGAGGAGCGCATGCCGGGCGAGCCGCCCGAGGCCTACGTCAGCCGCGTGGCCCGCGAAAAGGCCGGCGCCGGCCTGCTGGCCGTGGTCGCCAACCCCCAGGCCGTGGTGCTGGGCGCCGACACCGAGGTGGTGCTCGACGACGTGGTCTACGGCAAACCCGCCGACGCCGCCGCCGCCGCGCGCATGCTGCGCACGCTTTCGGGCCGCACCCACCGCTGCATTTCCTCGGTGTGGCTGGTCAGCGCCGGCCGCGAGGCGCATGCCACCTGCATCACCGACGTGCGCTTCGAGCCGCTCACCGACGCCCGCATCGACGCCTACGTCGCCAGCGGCGAATGTTTCGGCAAGGCCGGCGCCTACGCCATCCAGGGCCGCGCCGCGGCCTTCGTCGCCCATCTCTCCGGCAGCCATTCCGGCGTGATGGGCCTGCCCCTGCACGACACCGCGCGCCTGCTGCGTGGTTTCGGCCTGCTGGACTGAGGGGGCGCCGTGTCCGAGGAAATCCTGATCAACGTCACCCCGCGCGAGACCCGCGTGGCGGTGGTCGAGAACGGCATGCTGCAGGAGCTGCACATCGAACGCACCTCGCGCCGCGGCGTGGTGGGCAACATCTACAAGGGCCGGGTGCAGCGGGTGATGCCCGGCATGCAGGCCGCCTTCGTCGAGATCGGGCTCGAGCGCGCCGCCTTCCTGCATGCCTCCGACATCATCAAGGTGCCGGCCGCGCAGTCCGAGGCCGAGCCCGACCCCGCCGCCGTGCCCGCGCCGACCCCGGCCATCAGTTCGCTGGTGCACGAAGGCCAGGAAATCGTGGTGCAGGTGGTCAAGGACCCGATCGGCAGCAAGGGCGCCCGGCTCACCACGCAGATCTCCATTCCCTCGCGCTACCTGGTGTTCCTGCCGCACTCGCGTGTACTCGGCGTGTCGGCGCGCATCGAGGACGAGGGCGAGCGCGCGCGCCTGAAGGCCATCATGGCCGAGCTGGCCAACGGTAGCGGCCAGGGTTACATCGTGCGCACCAATGCCGAGGGCCAGCCCGCCGAGGCCCTGGCCGAGGACGTGGCCTACCTGCGCCGGGCCTGGGACGTGGTGCGCGAGGCCAGCGCCAGCCGCAAGGTCGGCCAGCGCATCTACGAAGACCTGGCGCTGCCCATGCGCGCCGTGCGCGACCTGATGCGCAAGAACGTCGACTCGGTGAAGGTGGATTCGCGCGAGGCGCACGAGCGCCTGAGCACCTTCGCGCGCCAGTTCATGCCGGCGCTGGCCTCGCGCATCGAGCACTATTCCGGCGAGCGGCCCATCTTCGACCTCTACGGCGTCGAGGACGAGATCCAGCGCGCGCTGCAGAAGGAGGTGCCGCTCAAGTCGGGCGGCTACCTGGTGATCGACCAGACCGAGGCCATGGCCACGATCGACGTCAACACCGGCTCCTTCCTGGGCCAGCGCAACCTCGAGGAAACGGTGTACCGAACCAACCTCGAGGCCGCGCAGGCGGTGGCGCGCCAGCTGCGCCTGCGCAACCTGGGCGGCATCATCATCATCGACTTCATCGACATGACCGACGACGAGCACAAGCGCCAAGTGCTGCGCACGCTCGAGAAGGGCCTGGCGCACGACCACGCCCGCACGTCCTTCCATGAGTTCTCGCCGCTGGGCCTGGTGGAGATGACCCGCAAGCGCACCACCGACAGCCTCGAGCGCCAGCTCTGCGAACCCTGCCACGAGTGCAACGGCCGCGGCACGCTCAAGACCGCCGAAACCCTGACCTACGAGATCTTCCGCGAGATCACCCGCGCCGTGCGCCAGTTCGAGGCCCAGCAGCTGCTGGTGATCGCCTCGCCCAAGGTCGTCAACAAGATCACCGAGGAGGAATCGGCGGCCGTGGCCGAGCTCGAGGAATTCCTGGGCAAGTCCATCCGCTTCCAGGCCGACGAGCAGTACGCGCAGGAGCAGTACGACGTGGTCCTGCTGTAAGCCCGCATGACCACCGCCCTGCGCCGCCGGATCCGCCACACCCGCCGCCTGCTGGGGTATGGCTTCCTCGTCGTGCTGATCCTGCTGGCCACCGCGGTGGGCGCGCTCAACCAGCTGCTGCCGCTGGTCGAGCGCAACCCGGCGAAGGTGGCCGGTTGGCTGTCGCAGCGCATCGGCCAGCCGGTGGCCTTCGACGGCGCACGCGGCGAATGGACCCGGCGCGGCCCGCGCTTCACGCTCGAGGGCCTGAGCGTCGGCGCCGGCGAGCGCCGGCTCGATATCGGCCGCGCCGAGCTGCTGGTGGCGGTGTATTCGGGCCTGCTGCCCGGCGAACCGCTGACGGAACTGAAGGTGCGCGACCTGGCCCTGGTGCTCGAGCAGGGCGAAGACCGGCGCTGGCGCCTGGCCGGCCTGCCGTTCGAACCCAAGCCCGGCGTGGACCCGCTCGACACGCTCGAGGCGCTGGGCGAGCTGCAGGTGGAGCGCGCGCGGCTGGAAGTGCGTTCGCCCAACTTCAAGGTGCCGCTGGAGCTGCCGCGCGTGGACCTGCGCCTGCGCGTCAGCGGTGGCCACGTGCTGGCCGGCGTGCGCGCCTGGGCCGAACCGGCCGGGCAACCCATGAGCGCGGTGGCCGACCTGCGCCGCGGCGACTGGTCGGGCAAGCTCTGGGCCGGCGGCAAGCGCCTTGACCTCGGGCAGTGGTCGCGCCTGCTGGCCGACACCGGCCTGGTGGTGGCGGGCGCCGCGGAAGTGGATATGTGGGCGCGCATCGAAGCGCAGCGCATCATGGACGTGCGCACCCGCGCCGAATTCGCGCCGCTGGCCCTGGGCGCTCGCCGGCCCTGGCTGCCGGACGCCGACGGCGAACCCACGTCGCCACCGGTGGCCTACGAGCGCGTGAACCTGCTGGCGCGCTGGCAGGCCGGGGAAAGTGGCTGGCAGTTGCACGCTCCTGAACTGCATTTCCACGAACCGGGCAGGGTCGAGCCGCGCAATTTCGACGGCCTGTGGCTCGCCGGCGGCGAACGTTTCGCGCTGCAGGCGCCGCGCCTGGACCTGGTGCCGGCGCGGCAGCTCGCCAGCCTCAGCGAGCGCGTGCCCGAAGGCCTGCGCCAATGGCTGCACCGCGCCGCGCCCGACGGCGAGTTGCGCGACGTGCGGGTCGGCGGTCGCGAGGGCGACTGGTCGGGCTCGCTGCGTTTCCACGATGTCGGCTGGCAGCCCTACGAAACCCGCCCGGGCCTGCAGGGCCTCGACGGCAGCGCGGCCTTCGACCAGCGCGGCGGCGTGTTGCAACTCGAACCCTCGCCGGCGGCGTTCCAGTGGCCGGGGCGTTTCCGCGCGCCGCTGGACCTGCGCCTGGACGGTCTGCTGGGCTGGTGGCGCGAGGGCGGGCAGTGGAGCCTCGGTGCCAGCCGGCTGCGCGTGCGCGGCCAGGACTTCGGCACCAGCGTGCGCGCCGAACTGCAGTTCCATGGCGACGGCAGCAAGCCGCGGCTCGACCTGGCCGCCGCACTCGATCCGACCACCGTGGTCGCGGCGCGCAAGTTCTGGATCGAAGGCAAGATGCCGCCGGCGACGATCAAGTGGCTGGACGAGGCGCTGCTGGAAGGCGCGGTGCTGGACGGCCGCGTGGTTTTCGCCGGCGACCTCGACGACTGGCCCTTCCGCGAGGGCGAGGGCCGTTTCGACGCCCACACCCGCGTGGCCGGCGCGCGCGTGCGCTTCAACCCGGCCTGGCCCGACGCCGAGAACATGAACCTCGACGTCGGCTTCGACGGCCCCGGCATGACGCTCGAAGGCACGGGCGAAATCGCCGGCAACCCGGTCGAGCGCGTGGCCGGCGACATCGCCAGTTTCAAGGACCCGCGCCTGCGCCTGGACATCGTTTCGCCCACCCGCGGCGAACCGCTGCAGGCGCTGATGCTGGCCAGCCCGCTGCGCGAGAAATACGAAACGCACCTGCGTGCCGCCAGCGTGGCGGGTGACGCGCGCGTGGAAGTGCAGCTCGACCTTCCGCTGGCCGCGCGCCTGGGCGGACGCCGCATCGAGGGCACGCTGGCGCTGTCGAATGCGCGCCTGGCCGATCCGCGCTGGGACATCCTGTTCACCGACGTCCAGGGCCTGACGCGCTTCAGCGACGGCGGTTTCTACACCGAAGACCTACAGGTGCAGTTCGAAGGCCAGCCGGCGGTGTTCAACCTGGTCGTCGGCAGCGACACCGACGACCCGGCCCTGGCTGCGCGCGCCAGCCTGCAGGGCGAATTCCCGGCCGAATCGCTGCTGGCCCGGCACGAGCCGCTGGCCTGGCTGCGCCCCTACCTGCAGGGCCGCGGCCGCTGGGACATCCAGGTGGACGTGCCGGCGACGGCCCCCGGCCAGCCCGCGCCGGCCTCGCGCCTGCGGGTGGAAAGCGACCTGGCCGGCGTGGCCATCACGCTGCCGGCGCCACTGGCCAAACCCGCCGAAGTGGGCCTGCCGCTGCGCCTGGACGCGCCGCTGCCGGTGGCCGGCGGCGAAGTGCAGGTTCGGCTGGGCGAATTGCTGCGCCTGCGCGGCCGCGCGGGCGAAGACGGCAGCATGACCGGCGTGATCCGCATGGGCGAAGGCGGCAACCTGGCGATGCCGGAGCAGGGCCTGGTGGTGCGCGGCCGCAGTGCCACGCTCGATGCCGCCGGCTGGGTGGGCTTCGCCGCGGGCGGCGAGGGCACCGGCGGCCTGCGCGAAGTGGACCTGCAGGTGGATTCGCTCGACCTGCTGGGCTCGCCCTTCGCCGATACCCGCGTGCGCCTGCTGCGCGAACCGGCGCGCACCCGAGTCGACCTGGCCGGCCCGGCCGTGGCGGGTGAAATCCTGGTACCCGCCGAACTGGCACAGGGCGTGGTGGGCCGCTTCGCGCGCCTGCACTGGCCCGAGCGCGAAACGCCGGCGACCGCCGAGGCGTTTCCCGTCGACGACACGCTGGCCACCGCCGGCGAGGCGCTGGCGAACATGCCGCCGCCGCCCGAACCTCAAGCACCGGAGGAAGAAGGCCAGGATCCGCGCAAGCTACCGCCGCTCGACTTCACCGTGGACGACCTGCGGATGGGCGCACTGGCGCTGGGCAAGGCCGAGTTGAAGGCGCGGCCGGCTTCCGAGGGCCTGCGCGTCGAGCGTTTCGCCACCCGCGCGCCGAGTTTCGAACTCACCGCCGCCGGCGACTGGATTCGCACTTCGGCCGGGCGCTCGCGTTCGCAGTTCGAGGTGGATTTTTCCGCCGGTGCGCTGGGCGACCTGCTCGGCGCATTCGGGCTGTCGGGCATGGTCGAGGGCGGCCGCACCAAGGGCCGGCTGGACGGTTACTGGTCCGGGTCGCCGGGCGAGTTCGCGCTGGCGCGCTTCAACGGCCGCTTCAAGGTCGAGGTGGGCGAGGGTGCGCTGCTGGAAGTCGAGCCGGGTGGCGGCGGGCGCGTGCTGGGCCTGATTTCGCTGGCCGAAATCCCGCGCCGGCTGACCCTGGATTTCAAGGATTTCTTCGCCAAGGGTTTCGGCTTCAACACCATGGGTGGCGAATTCGTGTTCGCCAACGGCCAGGCCAGCACCGACCTGCTGCAGATCAACGGCCCGGCCGCGGAGATCCGCGTCAGCGGTTCCACCGACCTGCGCCGCCAGCGTTACGACCAGCGCATCGAAGTGCTGCCCAAGGCCGGCGGCGTGCTGCCCGCCATCGGCGCGATCGCCGGTGGCCCGGTGGGCGCGGCGGTGGGCGCGGTGGCGCAGGCGGTGCTGCAGCAGCCGCTGAAGCAGGCCGCGCGCACGGTCTACCGCGTCACGGGGCCCTGGGCAGAGCCCGAGGTGGAGGTGATCGAACGCGGCCCGCCGCCGGTGGACAATCCCCCGCGCCAGCCTTGAAGCAGGCGGCATCGGGCCGCATCTGACAAGCTATCCCCTTCCCGTATCGGCACCCCCGGATGACCCAGACCCTGACCCTGGCGCAGTCGCGCCTGCTCGCCCCCGCCGGCCTTGGCCTGGAGGTGCTTGACCAGGCCTTCGGGCGCCTGATGGGCCCGGGCGTGGACTTCGGCGACCTGTATTTCCAGCACAGCCGGCGCGAGAGCTGGATGGTCGAGGACGGCATCGTCAAGGACGGCTCGCACGCGATCGAGCAGGGCGTGGGCGTGCGCGCGGTCAGCGGAGAGAAGACCGGTTTCGCCTATTCCGACGACATCCGCGCCGAGGCGCTGCTGGAATCGGCCGCCGCCGCGCGCGCCATCAGCCGCGACGGCCACCAGCACCGCGCCGGCCAGCGCATCGTGGTGCCGGGCCGCGAGCTGTACGCGCCGCTCGACCCGATCGAAGGCCTGGGCGCCGACGAGAAAATCAGCGCCCTGCGCGCCGTGGACCAGTGGCTGCGCGAGGCCGACCCGCGCGTGAAGCAGGTGGTCGTGAGCCTCTCGGGCGGCGTCGACACCGTGCTGATCGCGCGCAGCGACGGCGTGCTGGCTTCGGACGTGCGGCCGCTGGTGCGCTTCAACGTGCAGGTGATCGTCGAGCAGGACGGCCGCCGCGAGCAGGGTTATGCCGGCGCCGGCGGCCGCTATTCGTACGAAGAACTGTTTTCCGGCGGCCGTCCGCAGGCCGTGGCGCGCGAGGCCCTGCGCCAGGCGCTGGTGAACCTGGAAGCGGTGGACGCGCCGGCCGGCACGCTGCCGGTGGTGCTGGGCCCGGGCTGGCCCGGCGTGCTGCTGCACGAAGCCGTGGGCCACGGCCTGGAAGGCGACTTCAACCGCAAGGGCACCTCGGTGTACGCCGGCCGCATCGGCGAGCGCGTGGCGGCGCCGGGCGTGACCATCGTCGACGACGGCACCCTGGCCGGCCGCCGCGGTTCGCTCAACGTCGACGACGAGGGCACGCCGACGCAGTGCACCACGCTCATCGAGGACGGCATCCTGCGCGGCTACCTGCAGGACACGCTCAACGCCCGCCTGATGGGCATGGCGCCCACCGGCAACGGCCGCCGCGAGAGCTTCGCGCAGCTGACCATGCCGCGCATGACCAATACCTACATGCTGGCCGGCAACTACGACCCGGGCGAAATCATCGCCTCGGTGAAGAAGGGCCTGTACGCGCCGAACTTCGGCGGCGGCCAGGTGGACATCACCAGCGGCAAGTTCGTGTTCTCGGCCTCCGAGGCCTACCTGATCGAGGACGGGAAGATCACCCGCCCAGTGAAGGGCGCCACGCTCATCGGCAACGGCCCGGAAACCATGACCCGCGTCTCGATGGTCGGCCGCGACCTGGCGCTGGACGATGGCGTGGGCATCTGCGGCAAGGACGGCCAGTCCGTCCCGGTCGGCGTCGGCCAGCCCACCCTCAAGATCGACGCCATGACCATCGGCGGCACGCGGGCGTGAGGGTTCCGTATTTGAACGCGGATAAGAGCGGATCGAAGCGGATAGAAGCGAATAAAGCGAGACCAATTATTGGCTCTCGCTCTATCCGTGTTTATCCGCTTCAATCAGATTTGATCCGTGTTCAAACCCCATCACTCGCTTTCCGACGGATGCGAGAGCAGTTCGCGGAGTTCGCGGAAGAGTTCGCGGAAGGCGTGCGGGGGTTTGTTCCTCAGGCGTTCGGCCTGGGCGTTGCGCGCCAGTTGGCGCAGGTGCTGGCGGTTGGCTTCCGGGTATTGCGCCAGCAGCTCCGACAGCGCGTCGTCGCCTTCCGCGACCAGGCGGTCGCGCCAGTATTCGACCTGGTGCAGGGCCTGCGCCTCGCGCCGATGGTCGGCCTTGTCGTGGTCGAGCGCGGCGCGGATCGCTTCCAGCGCTTCGGGCTCTTCGCGCCGCATGTGCTTGGCCAGGTACTGCACCTGCCGCTTGCGGGCGATCTGCGCGGTGATCCTGCGCGAGGCCAGCACCAGGTCGCGCAGGTCCTCGTCCATGGGGATCTGGGCGATCTGCGCTTCGCTCAGCTCGACCAGGCGCAGGGCCAGCTCCAGCACCGCCAGGGCCTCGCGGCGCTGCTCGCTTCGGCTGGGGCCGAAATCGCCGTCTTCTTCGTTGAACTCTTCTTCTTCGTGCATCGCAAACCATCCGTCCGGAGCGCAAGGATACGCCCATGAACCCCATTGAAGCAGCTTCCGACGACTCCCGGGACCGGATGGACCGCCTGTCCGCGGCCGCCCGCGAGGTCCTGCGCCTGGCCGCCGCCCGCGGCGCCAGCCAGGCCGAGGTGCTGATGAACGACGACCGCGGCCTGTCGGTGAACGTGCGCATGGGCGACGTGGAAACGGTCGAGCGCACCTCCGACCGCGGCGTCGCCGTGACCGTGTACTTCGGCCAGCGCAAGGGCAATGCCAGCACCGCCGACCTGCAGCCGGGCAGCCTGGCGGCCACCGTCGAGCAGGCCTGCGCCATCGCCCGCTACACCGAGCCCGACCCCTGCAACGGCCTGGCCGACGCCCACCGCATGGCCACCGACCTGCGCGAATTCGACGGCTGGCACCCGTGGTCGCTCGACGCCGACGGCGCCATCGCGCTGGCGCTGGAAGCCGAGGCCGCCGGCCGCGCCGCCGATCCGCGCATCGCCAACTCCGACGGCGCCTCCACCTACACCGGCGACAGCGTGTCGGTGTACGCCAACACCCACGGTTTCCTGGGCGCCGAGCGCGGCACCAACCACTCGCTCAGCCTCTCGCTCATCGCCGGCCGCGGCGACGGCATGCAGCGCGACTACTGGTACACCAGCGCGCTTTCGCCCGACGACCTGGAATCGCCGGCGCAGGTGGGCCGCAAGGCCGCCGAGCGCACCGTGGCCCGGCTCGATCCGCGGCACATCCGCACCGGCGAATACCCCGTGCTGTTCGCGCCGGAAATGGCGCGCAGCCTGGTGGGCCACCTGCTGGGCGCGGTGTCCGGCGGCGCGCTGTACCGCCGCGCCAGCTTCCTGCTCGACCACGCCGGCAAGCGCATCCTGCCGCACTGGTTCTCGATCGTGGAGCGCCCGCACGTCATGCGCGGCCTGCGCTCCTCGGCCTTCGACCACGAGGGCGTGGCCACCGTCGATTCCGACCTGGTGCGCGACGGCGTGCTGGTGCGTTACCTGCTGGGCAGCTATTCGGCGCGCAAGCTGGGCCTGGAGAGCACCGGCAATGCCGGCGGCGTGCACAACCTGGAGGTGTCGGCGAACGCGCGCGACCTCGACGAGATGGTGCGCGGCATGGGCACCGGCCTGCTGGTGACCGAGCTGATGGGGCAGGGCGCGAACACCGTGACCGGCGATTATTCCCGCGGCGCCTCGGGCTTCTGGGTGGAAGGCGGGCGCATCGCGCACGCGGTGGACGAACTGACCATCGCCGGCCGCCTGCCGGAGATCTTCCAGGCCATCGAAGCCGTGGGTGCCGACGTCGACCGTCGTTCGCACGTGGGCATCGGCTCGGTGCTGGTGGGCCGCATGACGGTGGCCGGCGAGGCATGAGCCCCGAACCTTGACAGCTTCTTCACGAGGCCCGACAGTGGCCGGCGAGCCTGCCACGGGCAGGCCTACCACCACGCAAGGGGAAACAAGATGTCGGATCCGATGGAAAACGCAGCGCCGCCGCCGGCGCCCTCCGGCTCGCCGTCCGAGGACGAGCGCCAGTGGGCCATGTTCGCCCACCTCTCCGCCCTGCTGGGCGGCCTGCTGACCGGCGCCGTCGGTGGCTGGGGCTGCTTCCTGGGCCCGCTGGTCATCTGGCTGATGAAGAAGGACACCATGCCCTTCGTCGATGAGCAGGGCAAGGAAGCGCTCAACTTCAACATTACCATCGCCATCGCGATGGTCGCGCTGACGATCTTCTCCATCGTCACCCTGGGCATCGGCCTGGTGGTTGCGGTGCCGCTGATGGTGATCATCGGCATCGGCGCGCTGGTGCTGATCATCATGGCGTCTATCAAGGCGAAGGACGGCATCGCGTACCGCTACCCGATGACGATCCGCCTGATCAAGTAATCGCCGCTTCGGCGGAAATACGAAGGGCGGCCCTGGGGCCGCCCTTTGTTTTTGGCTCTTCACCCAAGTCCGGGACCGGCGCCGTCGCCACGGCGGAAGCGAGGGTCGCTTCCCGCTCAGTGGAGCCTTTATTTCGCGGGAAGCG
>JAIBEO010000089.1 GCA_019459185.1 Rhizobium sp.
GCAAACGCGACTTGGAACACGGGGTTGTGGGCGAGGTTTCGTTCGGAGGCGATCAGGTCGACGACTTGTTCGAACGGGATGTCCTGGTGGGCCAGTGCGTCCAGGGCGGTGGTCTTGGTCCTGGCCAGGAGTTCGGCGACGGTAGGGTTTCCGGTCAGGTCGATGCGCAGGGGCAGGGCGTTGACGAAGAAGCCGATCAGGTCCTGGGTCTGGCCATGGTCGCGGTTGGCGGTGGGCGTGCCGATCACCAGGTCTTCCTGTCCAGACAGGCGCGAGAGCAGCAGTGCCCAGCTGGCGAGCAGGGTCTGGAACAGGGTCGTGCCGTGCCGCTGGCCCAGGCGGCGCAGGGCGGCGGTCAGGCCGGCATCCAGTTCGAAAGCCACCATGCCTCCCGCGAAGTCCTGCTCGGCGGGGCGTGGGCGGTCGGTTGGCAGATCCAGGCGGACCGGGGCGTCGGCCAGTTGGCGGCGCCAGTAGTCGGCCTGGGCCTGCAGTCGCTCCCCGCTGACGTGCTGGCGTTGCCAGACCGCGTAGTCGGCGTACTGCACCGGCAGGGGCGGCAGGGGGTCGGGACGACCCTGGGCAAAGGCATCGTAGAGGGCGCCCAGCTCCCGGGTCATCACGCCCAGCGACCAGCCGTCGGACAGGATGTGGTGCTGGGTCAGCAGCAGGTGGTGAAGCTCCTGGTCCAGGCGCAGCAGGCGGCCACGTATGAGCGGTCCGCGCTCAAGGTCGAAGGGGTGGTCGGCCTCCCGGGCGGCGATGGCGAGGGCCGTCTGCGCGGGGTCGGGATCGGCGCGCAGGTCATGGTCGTGCAGGACGAACGGCGTGGGCGGTTCGATGACCTGGATCGGTACGCCGTCTTGCAGGGCGAAGTGGGTGCGCAGCGCTTCATGGCGTTCGACCAGGCGATCCATGGCCCTCTGCAGGGCGTCGCGGTCCAACGGGCCACGCAGCTGCAGGCCCAAGGGCATGTGGTAGGCGCGGCTGGCGTTTTCGCCCAGCTGGGCGAGGAACCACAGGCGCTGCTGGGCGAAGGAGAGCGGCAAGGGGGCGCGACGGTCGGCCGGCGTGATGGGCGGCAGCCGGTCCTGGCCCTTGCGGTCGATGCAGGCGGCGAAATCAGCCAGGACCGGATGGGCGAACAGGTCGGCCAGGGCGATGTCAACGCCCAGGTCCTGGCGGACCCGCGAAACCACCCGGACCGCGAGCAGGGAATGGCCGCCGAGGTCGAAGAAGTGGTCATCACGGCCAATGCGGGGAACACCCAGCAGCTGCGACCACAGGGCGCAGAGGGTCTCTTCGGTCCTGCC
>JAIBEO010000094.1 GCA_019459185.1 Rhizobium sp.
CCGCCCCCCCCCGCCCCCCCCCCGGGGGGGGGGGGGGCGCGCCCCCGCCCGGGGGGGGGCGGGCGCCCCCCCCCCCCCCCACGACGGTGACCGGCGCTTCCGCCGGGCCCTGCCATTCGCCGCGCAGCACCACCCGGCGCGGGCCGGCGTGGCGCATCGCCAGCGGCAGCTCGAACACGAATCGGCGCGCCGGGCGCGAAGACCCGGCGAAGGCGGCCGGCGCGTCGGCCGGTTCGGCGTGGGGGGCGGTGCTGAGGCTCATCGTCGGCTCCTGGGTGGTCTGGCCCCAAGGAGTTCCGGCGGCGGAAAGGTGTCGTGCGCCCCCGCGGCGCGGGGAACGGTACGACCCATCTCTCGGCGGACACGAAGTCCCCGCAGGAATTGGCACCTTCATGCGCGATTGCTCGTGCATGGGTTGCCCCGGCGTCATTGGGCCTACCCCTCAGCCGGTCTCGATGGGATTGCGGGGCCAAGCTTGCCCGCGCCGGCGACGGCTGTCAATCCCTTCATCCGCATGAAGCGATGGATACCGGGTTCAGGCCCGGTACTTGGCCAGCAGGTCGGCCTCGGACAGCGGCCGGTCGTAGAGGTAACCCTGGGCGTCGTCGCAGCCCAGGGCGCGCAGGCGCTCGGCGTCTTCGGCCTCCTCCACGCCCTCGGCCAAGGTGTTGAGGTGCAGGCTGCGCGCCAGCGCGATCACGGTGCGCACGATGCCCTCGGCGGGTCCCGGTACGCGCAGGTCGCGCACGAAGGACTGGTCGATCTTCAGGCGGTCCAGCGACAGCCGGCCCAGGTAGGCCAGCGACGAATAGCCGGTGCCGAAATCGTCGATGGCCACGCGCACGCCGCGCTCGCGCAGCGCGGCCAGCAGGCTGATGGTGGACTGCACGTCGACCATCAGCATCGATTCGGTGATTTCGATTTCCAGCAGCGCCGGCGCCAGCCCCGACGACTCGAGTTCCGACAGCACCTGCGGCAGGAAATCGGCGCGGCGCAGCTGGCCGGTGGCGATGTTCACCGACACCGGCACGCGCGGCAGGCCGGCCGCCTGCATCCGCACCGCCGCCTGGCAGGATTCGCGCAACATGAAGTCGCCGATGGCGGCGATCAGACCGGCCTCCTCCGCCACCGGGATGAATTCGCCCGGCGGCACCACGCCGCGCTCGGGGTGCCGCCAGCGCACCAGCGCTTCCAGGCCCACCAGCCGGCCGTCGGCCAGCGCCACCTGCGGCTGGTAGACCGGGAACAGCTCGCGCTGCTGCAGGGCCAGCCGCAGCTGCGATTCCAGCGTGAGCCGGCGCAGGCTGGCGCCCGGCTGCCGCGGCGAATAAACCGTCAGCCGGCGCTCGCCTTCGCTGCGGGAAAGGTTGAGCGCGGCGGTGGCCGACACCAGCAGCAGCTCGGCCTCGGTGCCGTGCTCGGGCGACAGCGCCAGGCCGGCGCTGAGCCCCAGCACCAGCCGCTGGCCGGCGATTTCGAAGGGCTGCTGCAGGTCCAGCTGCAGGCGGTCCACCACTGCGCGCGCCTCGGCTTCGCCGGCGCCGGGCAGGGCCACGGCGAACTCGTCGCCGGACACGCGCGCCAGCGTGTTGCCGTCGCCGAACACCGCCGCCAGGCGCCGGGCCAGCATTTGCAGCACTTCGTCGCCGGTGCCGTAACCCAGGGACTCGTTGACCTGCTTGAAGCGGTCGATGTTCAGCAGCAGCACCGCCAGCCGCGGCCGTTCGCCCGCCAGGCTGCGGGCCACCACCTCGCCAAAGGCGCTGCGGTTCGGCAGGCCGGTGAGCGGGTCGGTGCGGCCGAGTTCCTCGATGCGCGACTGCACCTGCTTGCGCTCGGAGATGTCGATGAACTGGCCCAGGTAGTTCACGCGCCCGCCTTCGTGGCGGATGCGGGTGATCGCCAGCCACTCGGGATAGACCTCGCCGCTCTTGCGCCGGTTCCAGACCTCGCCTTCCCAGCGACCGCGCTGGCCTATTTCTTCCCACATGCGCTGGTAGAAGGCCTGGTCCTGGTGGCCCGAGGAGAGCATGGACGGCCGCCGGCCGACGGCTTCTTCCGCGCTGTAGCCGGTGACGCGTTCGAAGGCGCGGTTGATGCTGAGGATCACGCCGTCGTCGTCGCAGATCAGGATGCCCTCGTGGCTGTTGGCGAAGGCGTCGGCGGCGATGCGCAGCTGGGCCTCGTCCTGGCGCTGCCGGGTCATGTCCAGGTGCACGCCGGCCATGCGCAGCGGCCGGCCCTGCGCGTCGCGCTCGAGCACCATGCCGCGCGAGTGGATGGAGGCCCAGTGGCCCTGCGCGTGGCGCAGGCGCATGTCGATCTCGAAGTGGTTGATGGCCGGGTCGGCCAGGCGCGCATAGGCGCGTTCGAGCAGCGGTTCGTCGTCGGGGTGCAGGCGCTCGCGCCAGGCGGAAGCCACCTCAGCGTCGCCGCGCGCGTCCAGGCCCAGCATCTCGAACCAGCGGGCATTGGCCCGCATCTCGCCGGTGCCCAGGTGGCTTTCCCAGGTGCCCAGCGCCGCGGCATTGAGCGCCGCGGAGAGCCGGTGTTCGGCGTCGGCGGCCAGCTGTTCGCGTTCGCGCAGGATGATGCCGGCGCTGATGTCGGCGGCGGCGCTGGTGATGGCCACCAGGAAGTCGGTGTCGAAGCGGTTGGGTTCGCGGTCGGCCACCACCAGCACGCCGAGCTTCTGGCCCATTTCCACCAGCGGCACCACCACGCCCGAGCGCATGCCCAGGTCGCGCAGCTGCACCAGGCCCGGGTGCGGATCGGCCAGGTGCCCGAGGTCATTCTGGACCTGGACTTCGCCCGTGCGCAGGGCGCGGACGGTGGGGCGGTCGGCGTCGGCCGGGTCGTCGAGGTCGGCGTCCGGGAAGCGGTTGCGCTGCGGGTCGAAGCCCACCAGCGTGGCCTGCACCAGCGTATGGCCGTCCGGCTGCAGGCGCATGAGGCCGGCCATCGAGTAACCACCGTCCTGCACCAGGATGCGGCAGATCTCCATGCCCAGCGCGCTGCGGTCGGTGAGGCGCTGCGCGGCAAGGCTGGCCTGGCTGACGGTGCGCAGCAGCCGCGTCTGCCGGCGCACGCGCGCCGAAGCCCGCTCGATTTCGCGCGCCACTTCGGCCAGTTCGTCGCCGCCGCGCACTCCAGTGTCCAGCGGCTCGCCTTCGATCCACAGGCGGGCGGCGGCGGCCTGCAGGCGCCGGGCGCGCTCGGTCCAGGCCGCGCGCAGCAGCAACCACAGCATCATGGCGAAGGCCAGCACCCCGGCGGCATTGAACAGGAAGCGCCGCCCGGCATCGTGGCGAAGCCGTGCCGCCACCGGGCCGGCATCGGCCTCCACCACCAGCATCGCGTAACGATTTGGCTCCACGCCCACCAGGACCTCCTGGGACAAGGCCATCGCCGGCGTGTCCCCGGCGAACAGCGCCCGGCCGGAATTGCCGGCGAAGGCGGAACCGGCGAGCGCCTCGCGCAGCGCGACCGGGCGATCCGCGAACACCGCGCTGAAGTCCCTGCCGATATCGCGACGGTGCAGCGAAGAAAGCACCTTGCCGTCGCCGTCCACCACCCAGGCCGCGGCGACGCGGGGATCCACCGCCAGCCCACCGACCATGCGCGCGGTGCCGTGGCGGATGCCGAACTCGGCCTGGGCATCGATGCGGCGGGCCTGCGCCCACAGCACGCGGGTGACGTCTTCGGCCACGTCGGCGCGCGCCGATTCGTCGATGCGCCCCAGGATGACGAAGAGCTGCGCCGTCAGCGCCGCCACCGAGAGCAGCAGCAGCATCGCCGGCAGCATGACGCGGGCGGGCCGGGCGGTGAGCAGGCGGACGATCACGGGGTTTCCCCCGCCGGCTCGCCGCGCAGGGCGGCCTCCACGAACCGGACGTCGACGATTCCCGGGTGCACCCGCAGGTCGGCGCCCAGCGGGCCCTCGCGCAGGATCGCGACCAGAGCGTCGATGGACGACTGCATCGGCGAGGGCGAGCCGTCGAAGAACCGGCGGCTTTCGCCCAGGTCGAAGAAGGCGATGCCGGCCAGCGCGTGCCGGTAGCCGTCGCCGTCCACGCGGCCGTCGGCAGTGAGCATCCCGATGGGCAGCGAATCGGGCCTGCGGAACACGGCGACGCTGCGGTCCCAGGCCCGCAGCAGGGCCACCACGTCGTCGCGGCGTGACTCGAGCACTTCGGTTCGCGCCACCAGCACGTCGAGCACCAGGCCGGGGTGGGTGGCGGTGCTGAACAGGGGTACCGCGCCTTCGGCTTCCAGTTCGGACAGGAAGGGTTCGTAGACCACGGCGGCGGCCGCGTCGCCCTCGCTCCAGCGCCTGGTCAGGTAGGACGCCTGCACCTGGGCCTTGAGGATGTCGGGCTGCGACAGCCCGCCCTCGGCCAGGGCGCGGTCGAGGATGAGCTGGCCGACCGCGGTGTCTTCCACCAGCACGCGCTGGCCACGCAGCTGCGCCAGGTCTTCAATGCCGGGGCGCACCACCAGGGCGTCGGCGCCGCGCGAATCCGACAACACCGCCACGATGCGCAGGTCGACGCCGTCCGAGGCCAGGCGGATGGCCTCGTCCAGGGTGAAGCCGGCGAGGTCCACCATGCCCTCGTGCAGCAGCCGGGTGGATTCGGTGTTCGACACCGACTCCACCAGGCGCACCGAGGCCGGCAGGTCGCTGGTTTCGCTGGCCAGCACCAGCGGTTCGTAGCCGATCCAGGGCCCCACCGCCACCCGCAGCGGCGCCGGCGACGGCGGCGGTGCCAGCCAGGCCACCAGGGCCATCATCGCCGCGACGACCAGTACCAGGGGCAGGCCCCAGGCCACGGGTTCGAAGCGGGTGATCAGGTCGCGCGGCGACATGTCGGTGGCATTCCCCTTTGGGCCCTACGGTAGCCGCTTGCCGGCCGGTCGCCAATCGGGGATTGACGCGGCGCGGGCCACCTTGCGCATACTCCCCGGATGAATCCGACACCCCGCCTCGCCGTTTCCGCCCTGGCCACGCTGCTGCTGGCCGCCGGCTGCGCCACCACCGCGCCCGCCCTGCCCGACCCGTCGTCCCGGCCGATGCCGCGGGTGTTCGGCGCCGAGGCCGCCGCCGTGCCCGAAGCCTTCCTGACGCCGGCCCGACCGGAAGACGAAATCGATTCCGTCGCCACCTGGACCGCGCCCGACGGCGCGACCTGGCTGATCGCCACCGCCAAGGAAACCCACCGCCTGGTGGTGTTCGACGCCGACACCGGCGAGCACCGCCTCGACTTCGGCGGCCCCGGCGAGCGCCCCGGCCAGTTCAACCGACCCAACGGCATCGCCACCTTCGGCGACCTGCTGTTCGTGGTGGAACGCGACAACCACCGCGTGCAGGTACTGCGCCTGCCCGACTTCACGCCCGTGGCGCTGATCGGCGCCGACGTGCTGCGCAGTCCTTACGGCCTGTGGCTGCGCGAAACCGCGCCGGGCGAACTGGAGATGCTGGTCACCGACAGTTTCATGGCCGATTACCGCATCGAACTGCTGCCGCCGATGGACGAGCTGGACGAGCGCGTGAAGCGCTTCCTCATCGACGTGCAGGGCGACTCCCTGGACGCGCGCCTGGCCGGCCAGTTCGGCGACACCACCGAAGATGGCGCGCTGCGCATGGTGGAATCGATCGCCGGCGACCCGATGCACGACCGCCTGCTGATCGCCGAGGAAGACCTGCGCGTGGGCACCACCCTGCGCGTGTACGACCTGGCCGGCCAATACACCGGCCGCAACCTGCCGCGCGAGCGCTTCAAGGCCCAGGCCGAGGGCGTGGCGCTGTGGGCCTGCCCGGACGGCAGCGGCTACTGGGTGACCACCGACCAGAACAGCGACCTGACCGTCTTCCACGTGTTCGACCGGCGCGAGCTGGGCTACCTGGGCAGCTTCACCGGCGAAAAGGTGGCGCTCACCGACGGCATCTCGCTGCACGCCGCCGCCACCCGGGCCTTCCCCTACGGCGCGCTCTACGCCGCCCACGACGACGAGGGCGTCGGCGCCTTCGACTGGCGCAACATCGCCACCGCCCTCGACCTGCGCCAGACCTGCCAAGAATAGGGGTCAGAGTACTATTCCCGACACAACCCGTTGGCCAGGCAAGGAATTCGCGTCGGAAATAGTACTCTGACCCCTATTCTTGCGGCGGGTATAATCGGCGGCTTATGTCCGAGCATCTGACCCAGACCCGCCGCCGCCGCACGTTCGCGATCATTTCGCACCCCGACGCCGGCAAGACCACCCTCACCGAGAAGCTGCTGCTGTTCGGCGGCGCCATCCAGATGGCCGGCTCGGTGAAGGGCCGCAAGGCCGCCCGCCACGCCACCTCCGACTGGATGGCGCTGGAGAAGGAGCGCGGCATTTCGGTCACGTCCTCGGTGATGCAGTTCCCCTACGAGGGCAGCATCGTCAACCTGCTCGACACCCCGGGCCACGCCGACTTCGGCGAGGACACCTACCGCGTGCTCACCGCGGTGGACAGCGCCCTGATGGTGATCGACGTGGCCAAGGGCGTCGAGGAGCGCACCATCAAGCTGATGGAAGTCTGCCGCCTGCGCGACACGCCCATCATGACCTTCATCAACAAGCTCGACCGCGAGGGCAAGGAGCCCATCGAGCTGCTCGACGAAGTGGAGCGCGTGCTCGGCATCCAGTGCGCGCCCATCACCTGGCCGATCGGCATGGGCCAGCGCCTCAAGGGCGTGGTGCACCTGGTGAGCGGCGAAGTGCACCTGTACGAACAGGGCCGCAACTTCACCCGCCAGGACAGCACCATTTTTTCCTCGCTCGACGACCCCGGCCTGGCCGAACGCATCGGCGCGCAGATGCTCGCCGACCTGCGCGACGAACTGGAGCTGGTGCAGGGCGCCTCGCACCCCTTCGACAAGCAGGCCTACCTGGACGGCCGCCAGACGCCGGTGTTCTTCGGCTCGGCGGTGAACAACTTCGGCGTTCAGCCGCTGCTCGACTTCTTCGTCGAACACGCGCCGTCGCCGCAGCCGCGCGCCACCACCCGCCGCGAGATCGCGCCCGAGGAGGAAACCTTCTCCGGCTTCGTGTTCAAGATCCAGGCCAACATGGACCCGCAGCACCGCGACCGCGTGGCCTTCCTGCGCGTGTGCTCGGGCAGGTACGAAGCCGGCATGAAGGCCTTCCACGTGCGCAGTGGCAAGGAAGTGAAGCTGGCGAACGCGCTCACCTTCATGGCTTCCGACCGCGAGATCGTGGAAACCGCCTACCCCGGCGACGTCATCGGCCTGCACAACCACGGAACCATTTCCATCGGCGACACCTTCACGGCGGGCGAATCGCTGGGTTTCACCGGCATCCCGAACTTCGCGCCGGAGCTGTTCCGCCGCGCCCGCCTGCGCGACCCGCTCAAGCTCAAGCAGCTGCAGAAGGGCCTGGCCCAGCTTTCGGAAGAAGGCGCCACACAGTTCTTCCGCCCGCTGATGAGCAACGACCTGATCCTGGGCGCGGTGGGCGTGCTGCAGTTCGACGTGGTGGCCTACCGCCTGAAGGACGAATACAGCGTCGACGCCAGCTTCGAGCCGGTGTCGGTGGCCACGGCCCGCTGGATCAAGGGCGGCACGCCGAAGAAACTCGAGGAATTCCGCGAAAAAAACGCCATGAACCTGGCCGTCGACGCCGCCGGGCAGCTGGTCTACCTGGCGCCCTCGCGCGTGAACCTGCAGCTCACCCAGGAACGCTGGCCCGACTTCGAGTTCGCCGCCACCCGCGAGCACGCCCAGGCCCTCGCCGTCGAATAATGCCTCTGTAGGAGGGGGGGGGGGGGGGGGGGGGGGGGGGGGGGGGGGGGGGGGGGCGGGGGGGGGGGGGGGGGGGGGGGGGGGGGGGGGGGGGGGGGGGGGGGGGGGGGGG
>JAIBEO010000098.1 GCA_019459185.1 Rhizobium sp.
GGCTTCAGCCGCGAAGCTTTCCGCGAAGAGCTTCGCGGCTGAAGCCGCTCCTACACGATCAGGCGGGGGCGCTCAGCCGCGGCTGAGCACCAGCGCCACGATCACCAGCACCGCCGCGGCGGTGAGCATGATCGGCACCCATTTGCTGACGCCACCGCCACCGGTCGCGGCGGGCGCCGCCTCCGGCGTGGCAAGGCGCGTGGTCTGGTGCGCCATTTCCATGCCCGGCGCCACCAGGATGAAACGCACGGCGTCCAGGCGCAGTTCGTCGCCAGCCTTCAGGAAACCCTGCTGCACGTGCTTGCCGTTGATGAAGGTGCCGTTGGACGAACCCAGGTCCTCCACCGACAGGCCATCCGGCGTCGGCTTGACCAGGGCGTGGCGGCGCGAGATCTCGTCGGCCTGCACGGAAATATCAGCCTCGGCCGCGCGACCGATCACCACCGGCCCGGTCACCGGGAACACCTTGCCGAACACCGCGCCGGACACGCCGCGCAGCACGTACTTGGGCACCGCCATCCGCACGCGGGTGGCACCGGTGTCTTCCTCGGCCGAGGCCGACGGCGCCGAAACCGCGCGCGCGGCCTCGACGATGGCAAAACGCGCCAGCACCGGGCCGATGCCGATCTGGTCGCCGGCGCGCAGCGCCATGATGTCGGCCACCGGCTTGCCGTTCACCGTCACCGCGCCGCCGCCCGCAGGCACCTGCAGGTTGGCGCCGGTACCGGTGACGTGGATCTCGCAGTGCAGCGGCGCGATGCCGGGCTCGGAAAGCACCACGGCGCCCTCCGCGCCGGAGCCGATGCGGTTCACGCCGTGGCTGAGCAGCACCTGGGCATGTTCGCCATTGGGAAACACCAGTTTCATCTTCGCTCTCCTGCGAATCGGCGCGGCCGTGCGGCCCGGGTCCGCGCCTATCTTAGCCATGTGAAGGCACTGCGGGCAGGGGGCTGCTTGTGGGCCGGCCACGGCGTCCCCACACTGCACCCATGCTCTCGACCCTGATCGTTTCCGCGCTGGCCATGGGCCTGCTGGTGTTCTGGTTCGCCGGCCGCGCCGCGGCGGAAACCGCCACTGTCATCGGGCAGCGGGCCTGCGCACGCGCCGGCGTGCAATGGCTCGACCAGAGCGTGCACCTGCTGGCCATCCGGGTCCGCCGCGGGCCGGACGGCTGGCTGGGCCTGGAGCGCCATTTCGGCTTCGAATATTCGACCGGCGGCGAGGACCGCCATGCCGGTCGCATCGTGCTGCACGGCCGCCAGCTGCGCGCCCTGGCCGGGCCGATGCCCCCGGGGCCCTCGGGACCCACCCTGGGCGACTGAGCGGGCCTACTTCACCACGCGCAGGTGGCTGCGGCGCGGCGGCTCGCCGCCCGTCTCCGGCCCCGACGGCGGCTCCGGGCCGTCATCGTCGATCGAACCGCCGTCGTCGGGCAGCATCATGCCCTGCCCCGTTTCCTGGGCGTAGATCGCCATCACCGCCGACACCGGCACGATCACCGACTGGCTGACGCCGCCGAAGCGCGCCATGAAGCGCACCTCGTGGTTGTCGATGGCCAGGTGGGCGACGGCGCGCGGGGCGATGTTGAGCACCACCCGCCCGTCCTTCACCGACGACGCGGGAACCTGCACCCCGTCCCGGCCGGCATCCACCAGCAGGTAGGGCGTCATCCCGTTGTCGTTGATCCACTCGTTGAGCGCCCGCAGCAGGTAGGGGCGGTTGGAACCCATGCGGGTCTGGCTTTCGGTCATTGAGGGAGTTCGCGCAGCGCCTTTTCTTCCGGCGTAAGGCTACGCAGGTAGGCCGGATTGCGGAAGATGCGGTTGCCGTAATCCTCGATGAGCTTGGCTTCCTTGGGCAGCTGCACGCCCAGCGCCGGCAGGCGCCAGATGATGGGCGCGATGGCGCAGTCGGCCAGGCTCATTTCCGGGTTGAGGAAGAACTTCGAGGCCTTGAACAGCGGCAACGAGGCCAGCAGCAGTTCCTTCAGGCGCTTGCGGCCGGCGTCGGCCTGGGCCTTGGTGCCGTGCTGGACCGCCTGCACGTGCGGCACCCATTCGTGCTCCAGGCGCAGCATGGCCAGGCGCAGGCGGGCGCGCGACAGCGGGTCGACCGGCATCAGGGGCGGATGCGGGTAGCGTTCGTCGAGGTATTCGGACACCACCGAGGCGGCGTAGAGCACCAGGTCGCGGTCCACCAGGGTGGGCACCGAATGGTAGGGGTTGAGGTCCACCAGGTCTTCCGGCGGGCTGGCCGGGTCCACCGGCACCAGCTCGTAGGTGACGCCCTTGGCCGCCAGCACCAGCCTGACGCGGTGGCATACGACGCAATCACGGGCGGAAAACAGGGTCAGGGCGTTGCGGATACGCGGACTGGCTGCCATCAAGGGATCCCCCAGGGCGCCGCCAGCCCCTGCCGGCGGTCGTCGTGAAGGCTTAACCCTGCCCGAAACGGCCGGTTTCCCGCAAGCCGGTGGCCCCGGAAAAACCAAGGGCCGCCCGAAGGCGGCCCCAAGCCACTGATTTACCGGAGATAATCAGTGCACGTCGCGCCAGTATTCCAGCTTCAGCAGGTAGGCGATGAACGTGAAGAAAGCCAGGAACAGCAGCACCCAGACGCCCACCGACTCGCGCTTGAGGGCGGCCGGTTCGGCCACGTACTGCAGGAAGGCGCTGATGTCGCGGGCCACCCGGTCGAATTCCTCCGGGCTCAGCCGGCCCGGGCTGGAAAGCTCGAGGCGGGTGATGTGGCTCTGGCCATCGGCGCCCTGGTCGTAGACCGGGCGCTGGATGCCCTGCAGGTCCCAGAGCACGTTAGGCATCGAGGCGCCCGGGAACACCGTGTTGTTCCAGCCCAGCGGGCGGGATTCGTCGATGTAGAAGCCCTTGATGTACGAGTACACGTAGTCCGGGCCGCCGAGCCTGGCGCGGGCGATCAGGCTCAGGTCGGGCGCGGCCTTGCCGAACCAGGCGTTGCCGTCGCCGGCGTTGATGCCGGTGTTGATGTTCCCGCCGATCTTGGCGTGGGCCGGCATCAGGTTCTGTTCCACCAGCTCCGGGCTCAGGCCCAGGTCCGAGGCGATCCGCGAGTAGCGGTGCATGGACAGGGCGTGGCAGCCGGCGCAGTAGTTCATGAACAGGCCGGCGCCGCGCTGCAGCGAAGCCTTGTCGCCAAGGTCGGCGCCCGAGGTCTCGAGCTTGGGGCCGGCACCGGCCGCCAGGCCGATCGCGGGCACCAGGGCCAGCAGGAGGGCAATGAGGCGCAGCTTAGTCATGCGAGGGCACCCGCTCGGGAACGGCCTTGGTCTGGCCCATGGCGGACCAGAACGGCATGGTGATGAAGAACAGGAAGTAGAAGGCGGTCAGGACCTGAGCCACCAGCTTCTGGGCGTTCGAGCCCGCCTGCGAGCCCAGCCAGCCGAGGATGACAAAGGCCACGCAGAACACGGCCACCAGCACCTTGTGCAGCATCGGGCGGTAGCGGATGGACTTGACCTTGCAGCGGTCCAGCCAGGGCAGCAGGAACAGGATCATCACCGCGCCGCCCATCACCATCACGCCCATCAGCTTGTCCGGGATGGCGCGCAGCATCGCGTAGAACGGGGTGAAGTACCACACCGGCTTGATGTGCAGCGGGGTCACCATCGGGTCGGCGGCGATGAAGTTGTCCCACTCCAGGAACCAGCCACCCATCGCCGGGGCGAAGAACACGATGAAGGCGAAGATCATCAGGAAGAAGCCGGCGCCGAACAGGTCCTTCACCGTGTAGTACGGGTGGAAGGGGATGCCGTCCTTGGGAATGCCGGTTTCCTTGTCCTTGACCTTCTTGATGTCCACGCCCTCGGGGTTGTTCGAACCCACTTCGTGCAGGGCGCCCAGGTGCAGCACGACCAGCAGCAGCAGCACCAGCGGCAGCGCGATCACGTGCAGGGCGAAGAAGCGGTTGAGGGTGGCGTCGGCGACCAGGTAGTCACCGCGGATCCACTCGGTCAGCTCGACGCCGACCACCGGGATGGCGCCGAACAGGTTGATGATCACCTGCGCGCCCCAGTAGGACATCTGGCCCCAGGGCAGCACGTAGCCCATGAAGGCCTCGGCCATCAGCACCAGGAAGATGACCACGCCCAGCACCCAGACCAGCTCGCGCGGCTTCTGGTACGAGCCGTAGATCAGGCCGCGGAACATGTGCAGGTACACCACCACGAAGAACAGCGAGGCGCCCGTGGAGTGCATGTAGCGGATGAGCCAGCCCCACTCGACGTCGCGCATGATGTACTCGACCGAAGCGAAGGCCTCGGCGGCGGACGGCTTGTAGTGCATCGTCAGGAAAATGCCCGTGACGATCTGGTTGACCAGCACCAGCATGGCCAGCGAGCCGAAGTAGTACCAGATGTTGAAGTTCTTCGGAGCGTAGTACTCCGACATGTGCTTCTTGTACGCCGGGATCAGGCCGGGGGTGCGCTCGTTGAACCAGCCCACGACGCCCTCGACGGAGCGGGAGATCATGTTGGCCATTACGCGGCTCCCTCGGGCGCGACGCCCACGACGAGGTGGTTGTCGTCGACGAAGTGGTAGGGCGGGACTTCGAGGTTCGACGGGGCGGGAACGCCCTGGAACACGCGGCCGGCCAGGTCGAATCGCGAGTTGTGGCACGGGCAGTAGAAGCCGCCCTGCCATTCGCTGTCGAAGGCCTGCGGCTGCAGTTCCGGCACGTAGCTCGGCGAGCAGCCCAGGTGGGTGCAGATGCCGACGATCACGGCCAGCTCGGGCTTGATCGAGCGGCCTTCGTTCTTGGCGAACGCCGGCGTCTGGTCGGCGTTGTCCGAGTTCGGGTCGCGCAGGCGGCCGTTGAGCGCCGGCAGCGCGGCCAGCTGCTCGGGCGTGCGCTTGAAGATCCACACCGGCTTGCCGCGCCACTGCACGATCATGCGCATGCCCGGCTCGAGGTCGATCTTGCTGATGTCGACGTCGACCGGCGCGCCGGCCGTCTGGGCCCGTGCGCTGGGCTTCCAGGAACTGATGAACGGCACCGCGGCGAACCCCACGCCCACCGCGCCGACCACGGCGGTGCTGGCAGTCAGGAAGCGGCGACGCCCCGTGTTGACCCCTTCGTTAGCCATCCGGCTCTCCGAAAACTCTTGCTAAGTGGCTGAAAGACAACATGCACGACCCACCGGGCCGGCAAAGACGCGCAATTGTAGCGGACGCGGCGCGAGAGCGACAACGGCGGCGGGGCAAGGCCCCGCGGCGGGCCTCACTGGGCCGCCAGGGCCCCGCGGTAGCGGTGGGGCCGGGGGGCGGCGGGGTGGGGCGGGCGGGGGGGGGGGGGGTAGGGGGGCCCGCCCCCGGGGGGGGGCCCCGCCCCGTGGCGCGGGGGG
>JAIBEO010000124.1 GCA_019459185.1 Rhizobium sp.
GGGGGGGGGGGCGGGGGGGCGGGGCGCCGCCCCGGGGGGCCGGGGCGCCCCGCCCGGGGCGCGACCGCGCCTGCGGCACGGCGGGCGCCGGCGCCAGGTTCGCCACCAGGCAGTGCCGCGCCAGCTGGCCGACACTGCGCGCGACGGCGCTGTTGTCGCACAGCAGGCCCAGCGTGGGATTGGATTCAAGCGCGAGGCTGGCGCCGATGCGCCGGCCATTGTCGAGCGGCAGCACCACGCCGGCGCCCACCGAGGGCGTGGCGGTGCGGCCAAGGATGCGGTCGAGCGCGGACGGTTCGCGCTGCTGTCCTTCGATGAGCAGGAAGGCTTCCACTTCGCCGCTGCGGTTGTTGACGATGGGCAGCGCGGTGGTGGACGCGTCGTTCGCCTGCTCGCCGAGGTAGAGCGGCGGCGGCTGTTGCGCAAACGCGGAAGCCGCCGCGAGGGCGAGCACGATTCCGGCGATGGGGCGCAGCAGCGGCGGCATGGTGGTTTCCCTATGGTGGCCCCTTGGAGCCTCATCCACCCCGATAAGTTCCCGGGGAAGATGGCCTGATTTTACAGGAAATTAACCTTCCCCGCCACGCCGGGCCTACTGCAACCGCTGTGGGCCGGGGGCGTTGGGCGTCTTGCTGAACAGGGCTTCGATCTGTTCAGGTTCGAAGCGGTAGCCCTGGCCGCAGAAGTCGCAGTGCACCTCGGCCACGCCTTCCTGCAGGGCGGCGCGGGCTTCGTCCAGGCCCAGGCTGCGCAGCATGTCCGACACCCGCTCGCGCGAGCAGGAGCAGGCGAAGCGCAGCGGCGTGCGGCCCAGCACCTGCACGCCTTCCTCGTGGAAGAGGCGCCAGAGCAGGGTTTCTACCGGAGTGCTGGCCAGCTCCTGGCCGTGCAGGGTTTCGAACAGGGCGTTCACGCGGTCCCAGCCATCGGCGTCGCCGTGGCCGCCGGGCAGCTGCTGCAGCATCAGGCCGGCGGCGCGGCCTTCCACGCTGGCCAGCAGCACGCGGGTGGGCAGCTGTTCGCTCTGCTGGAAGTAGCCCTCGAAGGCCTCGGCCAGGCTGTCGGCGTCCAGGCCCACCAGGCCCTGGTAGCGGGTGAGCTCCTGCGCGCCGGGCGGGGTGGATTCGATGGTGATGGCCAGGATCGAGCCCGGGCCGAACGCGCGCGGGGTGAGCGGCTCGGGCACGGGCTCTTCGAAGTGGGCGATGCCGCGCACGGTGTGGGCGGCGGTGCATTCGGCGAACAGGGTGCGCAAGGCGCCGGTGCCCCGCAGCTGTACGCTCAGGCGGCCGTCGATCTTGGCGTGGCCGGTGAACAGCGCGGCGGCGGCGCAGGTTTCGCCCAGGCGCGCGGCCACGCCGGCGGGGTAGTGGGCGCGGCCGGCGATCTGCTGCCAGGCTTCGTCCAGGTGCACCACCACGCCGCGCACGCCGGAGCGTTCGAGCAGGAAGCGGGTGAGGGAATCGCGGTCGGGGTGGTCGGTCATGGCGCGATTTTACCGTGCGGGGCGGTTACATTGCCGCCCATGCCTTCCCCCCGCGAACAGGCCGTGCGCCGGCCCGACCCCGCCGCGTCCGTGCGCCCACGCCGCCGCTGGCTTCGCCGCCTGCTGTGGCTGCCGGTGCTGGTGCCGCTGCTGATGCTGGCGCAGGTGCTGCCGCTGCGCTGGCTGGACCCGCCGACGTCGATGTTCATGCTGATCCGGCAGGTCGAGGGTCTGGGCGAAGAAGGTTTCGAACTGCGCCAGGAATGGCGTGACCTGGAAGACATCGCCGCCTGCCTGCCCATTTCCGTGGTGGCGGCCGAGGACCAGGCGTTCCCCGGGCATTCTGGTTTCGACCTGGCCGCCATCGAAAAGGCGCTCGACCGCAATGCCCGCGGCGGCCGCGTGCGCGGCGCCAGCACGATCAGCCAGCAGGTCGCCAAGAACCTGTACCTGTGGGGCGGCGGCGGGTATGTGCGCAAGGCGGTGGAGGCCGGCTACACGGTGCTCATCGAGGCCTCCTGGCCCAAGCGCCGCATCCTGGAGGTGTACGTGAACGTGGCCGAGTTCGGTGACGGCGTATACGGCGCCGAGGCCGCGGCCCGGGCCTTCTTCCGAAAGCCCGCCAGCGCGCTCACCGGCGCCGAATGCGCGCGCCTGGCCGCGGTGCTGCCCAACCCCAAGAAGTACAGCGCCGCCAGCCCCGGCCCCTACGTGCGCCAGCGCGCCGCCTGGATCCAGCGCCAGGTGCGCCAGCTCGGCGGCCCCGCCTACCTCGAACAACCCCGTTGACGCCCACCCGTCCCTCCGGCATTCCCGCCCTTCTGTAGGAGCGGCTTCAGCCGCGAAGCCTTTCGCGAAGGGCTTCGCGGCTGAAGCC
>JAIBEO010000140.1 GCA_019459185.1 Rhizobium sp.
GGGGGGGGGGGCGCCCGGGGGGCCCCCCCACGCCGACCACCACGCCCACCTGCTCGCCGGTGCCGCGCCCGAAGGGCACCCGCACCCGGCAGCCGACCCAGCCGGCATCGGCCATCTGGCCGGCGGGCGGGCGGTAGTCGAAGTCCCGGGGCAGCGGCACCGGCAGGGCGACACGCAGCACGGGGTCTGGGGTGGCGGACATCCGCCAAGTCTAGCCTGTGGCCGGCCGGACGCCCTGTGGATGAACTTGCGCCGCATTGCTGCCAAGTGCATCACAAAGCAGAGGTAAGCTGCTGTTCACAAAACCGAAAGTCCCTTATCCACATGGTTTGTGGATAACTCTGTGGAAGGGACCTCGGGCAAGTCTGCGCACCCCCCGTGTCCACGGCCCCTGAGCCGGGTTGGTGATTTTTTAACCAAGGCGTCATAGTTCTTTGTAATCAGTCACTTGGCCCAATCACAAAACAGTCATCGGGGGCCGGGAGCGGTCCCGGGGCCGTCTTCACGGGCTTCCGGTGCCGCTGTGCACAACGTTCCACGCCGGAAGCCGCGCCGGGCTTGGCTTAGCAAGGATTTTCCGGCTGTCAACCGCTGCTTCGGGTCGTTCGCTGGCTAGAATGGGGGGTGATTTCCGACCCCCCGATGTCCGCCCAAGCCCCCCTTTCCCCCGCCCTCTCGGCCTTCCTGCGTGGCATCGAGCGCCGCGCCTTCGTGTTCGCCCAGTTGCAGTGCGGGCGGGACCGGGAAGCACTGGCGGCCGTGGGGCGCGCCATGCGGGCGTTCGGGGCGGTGTCGGCAGCCACCCCGCTGTCGGGCTGGCCGGCGGGCTTCTGGTCGCTGCTGCTGGCCCAGGCCGAGCTGTCCGACGGCGACTCCACCCTGCCTGAGCTGGCGGCCCTGAGCAGCGGCCCCCGGGCCGCCCTGCTGCTGCGGCTGGTGGCCGGCCTGGATTTCCCGCATGCCGCCCAGGTGCTGGGCGTGGGCGAGTCGACCTACCGCTTCGCCCTGCAGCGGGCCCTGCACCAGCTGGGCGAAGCCGGCATCAGCTATGCCGCCCTCGGCCAACTGCGCGAACGCCTGCACCGGCAGGTGAAGACCCTGCCTGAGGCCACCGTGGTCGCGCTGGCCGAGCAGCGCGCCCGGGTGCCGCGGGGCGAGCCCGAACCCGCGCCGCCCGCCCCGCCGCCGCCGGCCTGGCTGCGCCGCCTGCTCTGGGTGGGGCTGGGCCTGCTGGCCCTGGCCTTCGCCGCCACGTTCTGGACGCCGGCCGAACCGCTGCCGCCGGGCGGCACCGAAACCCTGCCCCCTGAACTGCCGGCCGAAACACCCGCGCCCGCCGCCGCGGCGCCGGTGGACACCGACCGGGTGATCCACCCCGACTACGCCGCCCTGGCCGAGGCGGTGGACGACACGGTGTCCTCCGACCTGGCCTTCCACAGCTGGCTGGCGGGCACCGGGGCGCTGACCGCCGCGCCGGCCGCCGCCGCGCCCTTGCCGACGCCGGTGGAAGGCCCCGCGGACGACGTCGCCAGCTTCGAGGCCCTACCCGCCGCCCAGCGCACATTGCTGGTGCCGCTGGCCGGCGCCTGGCCCAACCTCGACCCGGACACGCGCCGCCAGGTGATCGCCCACGCCGCGCACTGGCTGGCGCTGGACGAACCGGCGCGCCAGGCCCTGCGCGAGCGCATCGCCGCCTGGGACGCGCTGCCCGCCGCCGAACGCGCCCGCCGTCGCGGCACCCACGCCGCCTGGCTGTCCCTGCGCCCGGCCGAGCGCGCGCAGGTCCAGGCCGCGGCCGTGGCCTTCGCCGCGCTGCCCGAAGCCGCCCGCAAGCCGCTGCAGGAAACCTTCGCGGCCCTCCCGGACGACCAGCGCGCCTCGTGGTGGCTGGGGCCGGGAGTGGGCGCCTGGTTCGCGCCGCTGCAGCCGCTGTTCGCCTACGTGCCCGAGGCGCAGCGGCCGCAGCTGCTGGAAATGCTGCGCGGTTTGTCGCCGGAGGCGCGCGCCGACCTGGCGCTGCTGGCCCGCCGCCTGCCGGCCGAGGCACGCGAAACCCTGCGCCGCGACCTGCTGTCGGCGCCACCGGAAGCGCGCGAGGCGCTGGTGCGCGAACGCCTGGGCCGCTAGCCGGCGCGGCTCACACGTTCACCAGGCTCACCAGCAGACTGCCCACCGCGCCGAAGCTGACCAGCACGATGTAGCAGGTACCCAGCACGCCGTACTTGAGCAGGGTCATGAACCAGCCCTGGCGGTAGACGCGCTTCTGCATCAGCAGCAGGTAGAGCGGCATCCAGGCGATCAGCGCCACTTCGAGCCAGCCCATCGCGCCGGCCAGCCAGGGCAGGGCGGCCACCCAGTCCGCGCCCATGTCCAGCAGCACCACCACCAGCAGCGCGCCGCACAGGAAGCTGTGGCTGTGCAGGGCGACGATCAGGTGCTCCATGTACAGCCGCTTCTTGAACAGGTAGGCGACCTTCAGCAGCAGCGCGAACAGCGGCAGCAGCACGAACAGCGTGGTCGGCACGGTGGACAGGAAGGCGTCCTTGAGCAGGTTGGGGTTTTCCTGGATGCGCTTGATGTTTTCCTTTACGCGCCCGGCCTGCTGGTTGAGCTTGGCGTTCACCGCGTCCGGCAGGAAGCCGATGTGGATCGGGTTCTTCTCCGGGTGCCAGGGCTCGTCGCCGAAGAAGGAAATGGTCGGCTCGCCTTCGTCGGATCCGGGCACGGGCACGGCTTCGCCGGCGGCCTGGGCACGTTCGATCTCGGCGATGCGCCGTTCGGCCTCGTTGATCACGCCCTTCTCGGCCACGTCCAGGCCGATGGCTACGCCCGGAACGTCGGTGGCCTCCTTCTTCGCGCGCTGCAGTTCCGCCACCGCCTGGTCACGCAGGGCCTCGACCTCGGCCACCGTGGTGACCTGCCCGATCTGGCGCAGCTTGCCGGCCTGGCCGGCGGCGACGTCGGGTTCGCCGCTGCTGAGGTCTTCCATGTCGAAGCTCAGCTGCGCCGCGAAGAACGCGAACAGGCTCAGGAACACGAACAGCCGAACCGGGCTGACGTAGCGCACGCGCCGGCCGGCGAAATATTCCAGGCTCAGGTAGCCGGGTTTGAACAGCAGCGGCCCGAGCGTGCGCAGGATGCGCGAGTCGAGCTCGAACACCGAGTCCATGAAGTCGCCGACGATGCTGGTGAAGTGCCGCACCAGGCCCTTGGTGGGTTGGCCGCAGGCGTAGCAGTGCTCGCCCAGCAGCGGCACGCCGCAGTTCTGGCAGCGGCGCTCGGGCGCGGCGGTTCCGTTCGGCGGTGCGGTTTCAGGGCTCATCACGGGCTCCGGCGGGGCTGCCGCTAATATAGCGGGCCGTCGCCTGTCCCGAAGCCCCCATGAGCCGCACCGAAAGCCGCGCCGCCCGCCTGCTGCGAGAAATGCGCGTCAGCTTCGTGCTCGCGCTGCCGCTGGTGCTCAGCCAGGCCTCGTCCATGGGCATGAACATCGTCGACACCGTGCTGGCCGGCCGCCATGGCCCGGTGACGCTGGCGGCGGTGGGCGTGGGCAGCGCGGTGTGGAGCGTGGTGATCCTGGTCAGCATCGGCGTGCTGATGGCGGTGCCGCCGACGGTGTCGCAGCTCAACGGCGCCGGCCGCCGCGGCGAAATCGGGCCGGTGTTCCGGCAGGCACTGTGGCTGGCGCTGGCGCTGGGCCTGGGCCTGGTCGCGGTGGTGCGCGCCGGCGCGCTGGCGCTGGAGCCCATGGGCATCACCGCCGAAGCGCGCCCTGAGGCCGTGGCCTTCCTGAAGGCCATCAGCTGGGGCGCGCCGGGACTGGCGCTGTTCTTCTGCCTGCGCAACCTGAGCGAAGGCGTAGCCTGGACGGTGCCGTCGATGGTGTTCGGCGTGGTCGGCCTGGCGCTGCTGGCGCCGCTGGGATACGCCTTCATGTTCGGGCTGGAGCTCGGCGCGGCCGGGCTGGGTTACGCGGTGGCGCTGGTGCTGTGGTGCCAGGCGGCGGCGATGGCCACCTACCTGTGGCGTTCGCGCCGTTTCGCCGACCTGGGCCTGTTCGCGCGCTTCGACCCGCCGCGCTGGCCGCCGATCCGCGCGCTGCTCAAGCTGGGCCTGCCGATGGGCGTGTCGGTGTTCATGGAAGGCAGCCTGTTCGTCGCCACCGCGCTGCTGATAGGCACGATGGGCACGACCCAGATGGCCGCGCACCAGATCGCCATCCTCGTCGCCAGCCTGTGTTTCATGGTGCCGCTGGGCGTGGCCATGGCCACCACCGTGCGCGTGGGCCACGCGGTCGGCGCCGGCGATTTGCCGGGCGTGCGCTGGTCGGCCGCGGCCGGTTACGCGCTGGCGCTGCTGGCGCAGACGGCCTCGGCCATCGGGCTGGTGGTGGGCGCAGCCTGGCTGGCGTCGCTGTTCACCACCGACGCCGCGGTGGTGGCGCTGGCGAGCCTGCTGATGGCCTACGCCGCGGTGTTCCAGTACCCGGACGGCATGCAGGCGCTGTCGGCCGGCGCGCTGCGCGGCCTGAAGGACACGCGGGTGCCCATGTTCATCACCGTGCTCGCCTACTGGGGCCTGGGGCTGCCGCTGGGCGCCTGGCTGGGCATCGGCCTCGGGCAGGGCGCGCCCGGGCTGTGGACCGGGCTGATCCTCGGTCTCAGCGCCGCCGCCACCCTGCTGGGCTGGCGTTTCTGGCGGCTCTCGCGCCGCCCCCTGCCGGCGGTGGTGGTGACCTGACGCCCATGCGGCCTTCACCCCCGGTGGGTATGCTGTGGACTGGAGTCAATGGAGTTTGCCCATGTCTGAGTCGAAGCCGGGTCCGATCCGCCGTTTCCTGGTGGGTATCTGGAACACCGTCAACTTCACCCGCCGCCTGGTGTTCAACCTGGTGTTCCTGGTGCTGCTGTTCGCCTTCATCGCGGTGCTGTTCTCCAGCCCGGGCGTGAAGCCGCTGATGGCCGACAGCGCCCTGGTGATCAACCTCGGCGGCGACCTGGTGGAGCAGTACACGGCGCACCCGGTGGACCGCGTGCTCAACCAGGCCACAGGCCAGGGCCGCATGGAGATCCAGGTGCGCGACCTGCTTCGCGCCATCGAAGCCGCCAAGGAAGACGACCGCATCGACCGCATCGTGCTGCTGACCGACGGCTTCAGCGCCGCCGGCTTCGCCGCGCTGCGCGACGTGGCGGCGGCGCTGCGCGACTTCCGCGCCTCGGGCAAGGAAGTGATCGCCTTCGGCAACGGCATGGAGCAGAAGGCCTATTACCTGGCCGCGCACGCCGACGAGGTCTACATCGACCCGCAGGGCGGCGTGCTGCTCGAGGGCCTGGGCCGCTACCGCATGTATTACCGCGAGGGCCTGCAGGACAAGCTGGGCGTGGACGTGCACCTGTTCAAGGTGGGCGAGTACAAGTCGGCCGCCGAGCCCTACGTGCTCGACGCCGCCTCGCCCGAGGCGCGCGAGGCCGACCTGTACTGGATGGGCGACGTCTGGAACCGCTTCGTCGCCGACATCGCCAAGGCGCGCGGCATCGAGCAGGCCGAGCTTGAGGCCATGATCAACGAACTGCCGGCGCGCGTGCAGGCGGCCGGCGGCGACCTGGGCCGGCTGGCGCTGGACGAGAAGCTGGTGGACGGCCTCAAGACCCACTACGAACTCGAGCAGATGCTGGTCGAGCGCGGCGCGCTGGACGAGGACGAGCACACGTTCCGCCAGATCGAGCTGCGCGGCTACCTCACCCAGATGGGCCTGCACCAGCTGCCGATGGATTCGCGTCCGCAGGTGGCGGTGGTGGTGGCCCAGGGCGAGATCACCGACGGCGAGCAGCCGCCGGGCACCGTCGGCGGCGACTCCACTTCTTTCCTGCTGCGCCAGGCGCGCGAGGACGAGAACGTCAAGGCCGTGCTGCTGCGCGTGGATTCCCCGGGCGGCGGCGTGTTCCCGTCCGAGCAGATCCGTCGCGAGGTCGAGCTGATCCAGGCGGCCGGCAAGCCGGTGGTGGTGTCGATGGGCAACGTGGCCGCCTCGGGCGGCTACTGGATCTCGATGAACGCCGACAAGATCTACGCCGACGAGTCCACCATCACGGGCTCCATCGGCATCTTCGGCCTGTGGATGACCGCGCCGCGCGTGCTCGACAAGCTGGGCATCAACACCGACGGCGTCGGCACCACGCCGCTGGCGGGCGCCTTCGACCCGACCCGGCCGCTCGACCCGAACGTGGGCATCGTCATCCAGTCGGTGATCAACAAGGGTTACGCCGACTTCATCGGCAAGGTGGCCGAGGCACGCGAGAGCACGCCCGAGCAGATCGACGTGCACGCGCGCGGCCGTGTCTGGTCCGGCGCGCAGGCCAAGGAGCGTGGGCTGGTGGACGAGCTGGGCGGCCTGCAGGCCGCGCTGGCCGAGGCCGCGAAGCTGGCCAGTCTCAAGGACGGCGAGTACGGCGTGAGCTACGTCGAGAAGCCGCTCAGCCCCTTCGAGAAGTTCGTGGTGGACATGGGCGGCCAGGCCCGCCTGCAGGGCCTGGTGCGCCTGCTGGCGCCGACGCCGCTGCTGCTCGACCGCGAGACGGTGGCGCGGGTGGAAGGCGAACTGCGCTGGCTCGAGACCAAGGGCCGCACGCCCTACCGCGCGGTAGCGCACTGCCTTTGCGCCTATTGAGGTCGCCAGGCCAGGTGAGGAAAACGCCCGGGCTTGCCCGGGCTTTTTTTTGGTTCTTCTCCCAGGTCTGGAGCCGGCGCCGTCGCCGCGGCGGAAGCGAGGGTCGCTTCCCACTCAGTGGAGCCCTTATTTCGCGGGAAGCGACCCTCGCT
>JAIBEO010000176.1 GCA_019459185.1 Rhizobium sp.
CCGGTGCCCGCGGCCGCGGCGGCTGCGCCGGCGGCGCCGCCCAGGTTCTCGACGCCCTCGGCCACCACGCCCTCATCGGAAGACGGCTCGGCCAACGACACGACGCCTTCGACGCCGTCCACCGCCAGCGCGACAGCCGCGCCCTCGGCGCTGCCCTGCGCTGCCTGGCGGGCGGCGCGGGCTTCGCGGCGCTCCTGCTCGCGCTTCTGGTTTTCCAGGCGCTGCTGCTCGCGGCGCTCGGCTTCCTTCTTCTGGTTCTCCTCGCGGCGCTGCTGCGCCTCGAGACGCTTCTGCTCGTCCTGGCGCTTCTGTTCCTCGCTGCGCTCGGGCTTGGGCGGACGCGGCTGCTTGCCCTGCTGCGGCTGGGCGGACTGCGCGGCCTGGCCGGCCTGCGCCGGCTTGCCACCGCGGTCGCGCTCGATGCGCTCGCGCCGGCCGCCTCGCTCGTTGCGGTCGCGACGGCCACCACGCTCGCCGCGATCACCGCGATCACCGCGTTCGTTGCGTTCGCCACGCTCGCCACGCGGGGCCTGCGCCGGGGCGGCGCTGGCCGGGGCTTCGTCGCCGGCGAACACGGCCATCAGGCGCGCCAGGAAACCGCGCTTGGGCGCCGGGGCCTGCACGAACACCGGGGCCGGCGCCAGCTCGGGCGCGGGCGCTTCCTCGCGCACCGGCGCCGGGTTCGGCGGGCGCACGGCGGTGACGGCCGGCAGGTCGGGCACGTTGATATGCGCCTTGGTCAGCGTATGCACGGCCAGCTTGCGCGGGGTGGTGCGGTGGTAGCTCGGCTTGCCGGCTTCCTCGCCCAGCTCGTTCTCGCGCAGGCGGCTGATGTTGAAGTGCGGGGTCTCGAGCTGGTCGTCGGCGACGATGACGATCGGCGCGTCGTGGCGCTGCTCGATCTCGATCAGGGCGCGGCGCTTCTCGTTGAGCAGGTAGTTGGCGATTTCCGGCGGCGCCTGCACCAGCACCTGCCCGGTGTTCTCCTTCATCGCGTGCTCTTCGGCCAGGCGCAGGATGGACAGCGACAGCGATTCCACGCTGCGCATGCGGCCGTGGCCTTCGCAGCGCGGGCAGACGATCTGGCTGGATTCGCCCAGGCTCGGTCGCAGGCGCTGGCGGCTCATCTCCAGCAGGCCGAAGCGGGAGATGCGGCCGATCTGCACGCGGGCGCGGTCCTGCTTGAGCGCCTGCTGCAGGCGTTCCTCGACCTGGCGCTGGTGCTTGCCCGAGGTCATGTCGATGAAGTCGATCACCACCAGGCCGCCCAGGTCGCGCAGGCGCATCTGGCGGGCCACTTCGTCGGCGGCCTCGAGGTTGGTGTTGAACGCGGTTTCCTCGATGTCGCTGCCCTTGGTGGCGCGCGAGGAGTTCACGTCGATGGCGGTCAGCGCCTCGGTCTGGTCCACCACGATCGAGCCGCCGGAGGGCAGGCGCACCTGGCGTTCGTAGGCGCCCTCGATCTGGGATTCGATCTGGTAGCGGTTGAACAGCGGCGTCGGGTCTTCGTAGAACTTGAGCTTGCGCAGGTTCTGCGGCATCACCGACTGCATGAAATCGCGCGCTTCGTCGTACATCTCCTTGGTGTCCACCAGGATCTCGCCGACGTCGGCGCGCAGGTAGTCACGCAGGGCGCGGATGATCAGGCGCGATTCCTGGTAGATCAGGAAGGGGGCGGGCTTGGACAGGGCGGCGTCGGTGATCGACTTCCAGACCTGGAGCAGGTAGTCGAGGTCCCACTGCAGCTCGTCGGCGGCGCGGCCGACGCCGGCGGTGCGGATGATCACGCCCATTTCGTCGGGGATGGTCAGCGCGTCCATGGCCTCCTTGAGGGCGGCCCGGTCGTCGCCCTCGACCCGGCGCGAGACGCCGCCGGCGGTGGGCGAGTTCGGCATCAGCACCATGTAGCGGCCGGCCAGGGAGATGAACGTGGTCAGGGCGGCGCCCTTGTTGCCGCGCTCTTCCTTGTCGACCTGCACCACCACTTCCTGGCCTTCGCGCAGGAATTCCTTCAGGCCGGCCTTGTTCGGGTCGACGCCGGGGACGAAGTAGTCGCGGGAGATTTCCTTCAGCGGCAGGAAGCCGTGGCGCTCGCCGCCGTATTCCACGAACGCCGCCTCGAGGGACGGCTCGAGCCGGACGATGCGGCCCTTGTAGATGTTGGACTTCTTCTGTTCCTTCGAGGGCTGCTCGATGTCGATGTCGTACAGGTTCTGGCCATCGACGATCGCCACGCGCAGTTCTTCGGCCTGCGTGGCATTGATCAGCATACGTTTCATGGTGGATTCCTCACGCGCTCGTACCGCGAGGAACGCCGGGGTCCGCGCCCGATGTTTCTGGCCCGGGGCGCATGGCGCACCCGGGCCTGGCAGGAACTTCCAGCGCTACGAAACCTTGGGCGTACCCGCGGGAGCGCTTGTTGTGTTTGTTCGGTCTAGGGGCCCGGACCCCGCCTTGCGGCGTCCGGTGTTCGCAGGCCCAGGGGCCGGCGGCAATATCCGTCCGCCTTCGGCACCGGCTAACATGGTCACCCCCGTGGGGTGTGGTAGCGGTTCCTCGGGATTCGGCGGGGTCGGCTTTTGGCCGGGGAGCCCCTTCGAAATCAGGACGTTATCTCGCGCAGTGATTGTATAGGGGCAACCCCCATGGCGGCAAACGATGTCTCGACCGGCGTGAGACTGGTCCGGGTCCCGGAGGACCGGCACGGCCAGCGGCTGGACAATTTCCTGCTCCTGCAGCTCAAGGGCGCGCCCCGCAGCCTGGTCTACAAGCTGGTGCGCAGCGGCCAGGTGCGCATCAACGGCAAGCGGGCCAAGGCCGACAGCCGCCTGTCCGGGGGCGACGAAGTGCGCATCCCGCCGGTAAAGCTGAACGAGCCGGGCGAACAGCGGCCGCCGCCGAAGGGTCTGCTCGACCGCCTGGCCGCCAGCATCCTGTTCGAGGACAAGTCCATCCTGGCCGTGAACAAACCCAGCGGCCTGGCCACCCACGGCGGCAGCGGCATCAGCCACGGCCTGATCGAATCCCTGCGCGCCCTGCGCCCCGGTGAACCGCTGGAGCTGGTGCACCGGCTCGACCGCGACACCTCGGGCGTGATCATCATCGCCAAGAAGCGCTCGGCCCTGCTGGAGCTGCAGGCGCTGATGCGCGGCGGCGAGGACGACGAGGGCCCGGGCAAGATGTACCTGGCGCTGCTGGTGGGCCGGGTTCCCAACGGCACGCTCACGGTGGATGCGCCGCTGCAGAAGTCGGTGCTGCAGGGCGGCGAGCGTTCGGTGCGGGTCGACCCCTCGGGCAAACCCTCGGTGAGCCACTTCAAGGTGCTGGAGCGCCGCGGTGGCCACAGCTTCTGCGAGGTGCGCATCGAAACCGGCCGCACCCACCAGATCCGCGTGCACGCCGCGCACCTGGGCCACCCGGTGGCCGGCGACGACAAATACGGCGATCCCGAGGCCAACAAGCGCCTGGCCCAGCAGGCGGGCCTGAAGCGCCTGTTCCTGCACGCGGCGTCCATCGAGTTCGCGCTCGACCAGGGCAAGACGCCCTACCTGATCAACGCCCCGCTGTCGGACGAACTCAAGGCAGCGCTCGACCGCCTGGGCTGACAAGGCGCTCCTACAGGAGGAGTTCGGCCTTGGCCGCGCAGGTGAAGTCGTTTTCGCTCAGGCCGCCCACGTCGTGGGTGGAATAGCGCACCACGGCGCGGTCGTAGTGCACGCCCAGGTCGGGGTGGTGGTCTTGCGCGTGGGCGATGTAGGCCAGGGCGTTCACGAAGGCCATCGTCCGGTAGTAATCGGGGAAGCGGAAGGTCTTCACGATGGCGGTGCCTTCTTCGGCCAGGGCCCAGCCCGGCAGGGCGGCGAGGCGCGCGGCCACGGTGGCGGCGTCGAGCTTGTGCTGCGGGCCCTTGAGCGGCTGGCAGCGGCGGGCGGCGAGTTCACTGATCGGGGTCATGACAGCGTTCCGGCGAAGTGGGGGCGAAGTATAGGCCCCGGGGTTAGAATGCGCGCCATGATCAACCTCTCCGAAGGCGCGCAGGCTTATTTCCTGCGGCTGCTGCAGTCCCAGGGCGGCGATGCCGTCGGCATCCGCCTGTCCGCCGTGAACCCCGGCACGCCGCGCGCCGATGCGCGCCTGGAATTCTGCGACCACGGCGACCTGCTCGGCGACGAATGGGCGATCGACTGCCGGGGCTTCACGCTGTACGTGGATGCGCCCAGTGCGCCCTGGCTGGAAGGCGCCGAGATCGACTTCACCAGCAACGCCACCGGCGGCCAGCTCAGCATCCGCGCGCCGCGCATCAAGGGCGAGGCGCCGTCCGACGGTGCGGGCCTGGTGGAGCGCGTGCGCTGGCTTATCGAGTCCGAGATCAATCCGCAGCTGGCTTCGCACAAGGGCCGCGTGGAGCTCGATTCCATCGACGCCGACGGCGTGGTCTACCTGCGTTTCGGCGGCGGCTGCCACGGCTGCGGCATGGCCGACGTGACGCTCAAGCAGGGCATCGAGAAGACCATGATGGGCCGCATCCCGGAAGTGACCGCGGTGCGCGACGCCACCGACCACAGCACCGGCAGCGCGCCCTACATAGCCCGCGGCTGAACGCGGCCGGCGGGCCGCGCATTCGCTTAACCGTTTTTTGCCGCCCCTACCGGGTAGGCTCTGCGCGACCTCTCCCAGCGCAGTGCCCGTGAGCGACGCCATCGAACTCCACGATCCCGCCCAGGCACTGATCGACGCCGGCCACCGCTGGCGGCCGATTCCCGAGCACGACCCGCTGCCGCTGCACCTGCGCATCGCGCTGCTGCTGATCATTTCCGGCGGCCACCTGCTGGTGTTCTGGGTGTTCGAGCAGAGCAGCTTCGTCACGCGGCCGCCGCCGCCGGAGCAGACGACGCTGGTGCTGCTGCTCCCGGAACCGGAACCCGAGCCGGAGCCGCCTCCGCCCGAGCCGGTGCCACAGCCTGAGCCGGAACCGCAGCCTGCGCCCGAGCCCGAGCCCGAGCCGCAGCCGGAACCGGAACCGGAACCGGAACCAGCGCCGCAGCCAGAGCCCGAGCCCCAGCCGGAACCCGAACCGCAACCGGAGCCCGAGCCCGAGCCCGAGCCGGTCGAAACCCCGGTCGAGGAGCCGGTGGTCGAGCTGCCGCCGGCGCCCGCGCCCGTGGTCGAAGCCATCGACGTGCCGGTGCCCGTGCCCGATCCCGAACCCACGCCGTCGCCCGTGCCGGTGCCCTTGCCGCTGCCCGAGGTCGCGATGGAAGCGCCGCTGCCGGCCCCGGTGCTCGACCGGGTGGCACCGCCGGTGCCTGCCGCTGCGCCCGAGCTGGCGCCGACGCCGCGCACGGCCGTCGAACCAACGCGCGTGGCCGACGTGGCGCTCACGCCGGTCATCGACGCGCCGACGGTCGAACGCACCGCGCCCAGCGTCGCGGTGGACCTGCCGCGCCCGGATCGCGAGAAGCCGAAGAAAACCAAGATCGTCATCGACCCGATAACGCTGGAACCGATCGAAATCGACGAAGCCCCCACCGAAGGCCCGCCGCCCGCGCCCTCGGCGGCCGAAACTACGGCGGAACGCCTGGCGGCGGAAGTGGCGCCGGGCTCCGGCGCGATGCAGGTGGTGGAAGTGGCGCCCACGGGCGGCGGCCTCGCCGGCCTGAGCCTCTACAACCCCGACGGCTCGATCGACCTTCCCGAACAGGTCTCGGAAGACCTGGCGCAGTCGGCCGGCGACGACCGCAATTTCGGCTTCCGCCAGCCGGGCATCGAGGAAGCGGGCAAGTTCATGCAGCGCCGGCGCGTGCTCGAATACGAACCCACGCGCTTCGACAAGAGCTGGCGCCCCACCGACGACCTGCTCACCGAACTGCTCGAGCGCGCGGTCGAGGCGTCGACGATGTCCGTCGACATACCCATCCCCGGAAGCCCGGGCTCGAAGGTGCGCTGCCAGATCGTCGTACTCGCGGCGGGCGGCTCCTGCGGCATCGTCAACAACAACGACGGCGTGGTGGTGAACGCCGGCGACGACCCGGCCACGCTCAGCCCCGAGGAAGACCGCCAGTGCCAGGCCTGGTGGGACCGCATCGTCGCCGCCACCAGCCAGGACAGCTGGCGGCAGACCCGCGCGCTTTACGAATTCCACTGCCGCAAGCCGCTGGCCAAACCCAGCGATATGCCGCCGGCGAAACCCTGAAACGAAAAAGGCCCCGCATCGCGGGGCCTTCTTCTTCAGGCGGGGAGAGGCGCCGGGATCAGCGCTCGTCCACCTTGCTCAGGTCGTGGATGTCGCCTTCCTGGGCGCCGAAATAGGCCGACAGGTCGTCGATGTCCTCTTCGCTCAGGGCGCCGGCGAAACCGGCCATCACCGCGTTCGGGCGCTCGCCCGACTTGTAGTCGCGCAGGGCCTTGGCGAGGTATTCCGGGTACTGGCCGGCCAGCTTCGGGTAGGTCGCGTCGAGCGACTCGTTGCCGGTCGGGCCGTGGCAGGCGGCGCAGGTCTTGGATTTCTCCTGGCCGGCGGCGACGTTGCCCTTGGGGGCGGCGGCGAGGGCCGGGGTGGCCAGGGCGAGCAGGGAGAGGGCGGCGATGGTGCGGATCATGGTCATGGTCCCGGGCCTCACTTGGCCGTCTTCAGGCTGGACAGGTAGGCGGCGATGTCGGCGATCTCCTGGTCGGAGAAGGACTCGGCCTGGGCGCGCATGGTCGGGTGCTTGCGCTCGCCCTTCTTGTAGGCGGTCAGCGCGGCCAGGAGGTAACCCTCGTTCTGGCCACCGATCTTCGGCACGCGGTAGGCCGGGTAGGCATTCTTGTAGTCGACGATGCCGTGGCAGCCGGTGCAGGTGTAGAAGAGCGCCTTGCCATTCTCCGGGTCGCCCTTGGCGGCGGCGGGGAAGGCGGCGAGGGCGAGCGCCAGGCTGGCGGCGGGCAACAGGATTCGCTTGATCATTATGTTTTCCGGCTCGAAGGGGTCGGGCGGGCGGCGTTAAACCGAAAGTATAGCCGGAGCATCCGACCCGAGACGAGGGGGCGGGGCAGGAGAGGCTGCCATCGCCGTCACCGGGGGGCATACAGACTTCCGGCACATACGGTTCCCCGCTGCGCTCATGTACTGTCCTATTCAACTACAACACCCCCGCCAGAAGGCCTCGCCATGAAGACCTCCCGCACCTCCCCGATGCTCCGCACCACCGCCGTCCTGGCCCTGGCGATTTCCCTGGCCCTGGCGGGCTGCGGCGGCAGCGAACCGGCCGCCGAAGGCGACGCCGACGCCAAGGCCGAAGAAACCGCCCAGGCCGAAGGCAAGGACGGCAAGCCGGCCGAGAAGAAGGCCGAGGCCGTGCCGGTCGAAGTGGCGGCCGTGGCCAAGCGGGCCATCTCGGCCAGCTACTCCGGCACCGCCAACCTCGAGGCGCCGTCCGAGGCCCAGGTGGTGGCCAAGACCTCCGGCGTGCTGCTGCAGCTGCTGGCGGAAGAGGGCGACCAGGTGAAGGCCGGCCAGGTGCTGGCCCGCATCGACCCCGACCGCCCGCGCCTGGAGATGGAACGCGCCCGCGCCACCATGCGCAAGCTCGAGAACAACTACCGCCGCTCGCAGGAGCTGCTGGCCTCGAAGCTGGTCAGCGCCGAAGCCAGCGACCAGATCCGCTACGACCTCGAGGCGGCGCGCCCCGCCTACGAGATGGCCCAGCTCGAGCTTTCGTACACCAACATCGTCGCGCCGATCGATGGCGTCATCGCCAGCCGCTCGGTGAAGCCGGGCAACCTGATCCAGCTCAACTCCTCGCTGTTCCGCATCGTCGACGACTCACGCCTGGAGGCCGTGCTCAACGTGCCCGAACGCGACCTGGCCACCATGCAGGAAGGCCTGGCGGTGCGCATGACCGCCGACGCCATGCCCGGCAAGGTGTTCGAAGGCGTGATCGACCGCGTCAGCCCGGTGGTGGACGGCGGCAGCGGCACCTTCCGCGTCGTCACCGCCTTCGCCGGCGGCGAGGGCCTGCGCCCGGGCATGTTCGGCCGCATCGAAGTGGTGTACGACCGGCGCGCCGATGCGCTGACCGTGCCGCGCATCGCCCTGCTCGAGGGCGAGGGCGAGACTGCCGTGTACGTGGTGCGCGAAGGCAAGGCCGTGCGCACGCCGGTGGAAACCGGCCACCTGAGCGGCGAGCTGGCCGAGATCCGCAAGGGCCTGAGCGAAGGCGAGCAGGTCGTCACCGCCGGCAAGATCACCCTGCGCGACGGCGCCGCGGTGGAAGTGCTCAACGCCCCGACGGCCGACGCGGCCGGCGCCGAGGTCGACGTCGCCCACGTCGCCGCGGCGGAGGCGGTTCGCTGATGAGCCTCGTCGACTTCTCGGTCCGCAGGCGCGTCACCGTATTGATGGTGACGCTGACCTTCGTGCTGTTCGGCCTGATCGGCCTCGGCGCGCTGCCGGTCAACCTGCTGCCGGACCTGAGCTATCCCACGCTGACGGTGCGCACCGAATACACCGGCGCCGCGCCCTCGGAAATCGAAACCCTGATCAGCGAGCCGGTGGAAGAGGCCGTGGGCGTGGTCAAGGGCCTGCGCAAGCTCAAGTCGGTGTCGCGCACCGGCCAGAGCGACGTGGTGCTCGAGTTCGCCTGGGGCACCGACATGGACCGCGCCAGCCTGGAGGTCCGCGACAAGCTCGAGACCCTGCGTCTGCCGCTGGAAGCCAAGCAGCCCGTGCTGCTGCGCTTCAACCCGTCCACCGAGCCGGTGATGCGCCTCGTGCTGGCCAGCAAGGGCGAGGCCGAGGGCGAGGGCGAGGACAGCGAGGCTGCGCTGGTGCGCCTGCGCCGCTTCGCCGACGACGAGCTCAAGAAGCAGCTCGAGCCGGTCGAAGGCGTGGCCGCGGTGAAGGTCGGCGGCGGCCTGGAGGACGAGATCCAGGTCGAGATTGACCAGCAGAAGCTGGCCCAGCTCAACCTGGGCATCGGCACGGTCATCGACCGCCTCAACGCCGAGAACATCAACATCTCCGGCGGCCGCATCGAAGACGGCACCCAGCGTTACCTGGTGCGCACCATCAACCAGTTCACCGACGTGCAGCAGATGCGCGACCTGCTGGTGACCGCGCGCACCGGCGGCGGCGGCAACACCGCCGCCCAGGAAGCCGCCGCGGCGGCCGCGCGCGTGGCCCCGCTGACCGGCTCGGCCGAGGCCCTGGCCGCCTGCGCGTAGGCGCACAGCGCCGCCGCCCGGCCCGGCCACCCCCCCGGGGGTGGGCCCGCCCACCGCCC
>JAIBEO010000179.1 GCA_019459185.1 Rhizobium sp.
GGTGGCGCCGGCGGTGATGGAGAAGTAGATGGCGCCGTCGGCGGTGGTGTTGACCGCGCCGATCAGGTTCGACGGGTCGCCGCCGAAGGCGACGGTGGTACCCGGGGCGAACTGCACGCCCGGGCAGTGCAGGCGGGCGTAGCGCACTTCACCCGGCGAGAAGGCGTACTCGATGGTGGTTTCGATATCGAGGTTGCCGGCGTTGGTGAGGGTGCGGTTCGGCGGGATGATCAGCTCTTCGGCGATCAGGCGCGGGCTGTTGCTGCCCGGCACGGTGAGGGTCACCATCGGCACCGACTGCAGGATCACGCGTTCCCAGGCGTTGTTGCCATTGAGGTAGGTGCTGCCGCAGCGGAAGCCCGAATTCAGCGTGCCGCCGCCGGTGTGGATGCACATGCGCAGGTTGGCCTGGGAAGCCACGCCGATGTCACAGGAATTGCGATTGACGGTCTCGCCCTGCGGCGCGAAGCCCCAGGACCAGCTGTCATTGTAGTACCAGCCAACGCCATTGGCGTCGTGCAGGACATTGCTCATGCCGGTTTCGAAGAACACGTCGGCGCGCGGGGCCGCGGCCACCAGCGTGAAGTTGGCGTTGCCCACCGGGCGGCAGGCCATCATCAGATTGGGTTCCGAGCACGCCGCCTGGACCGAAGCGAGGGTGTCGACGCCGGAGGTGTCGAAGGTGCTCTGGTGACAAACGGTCCAGCCGCCGGCGGTGACGGTGGCTTCGGGCACGTTCTCCTGCACGCCGGCCGGCATATAGCTCTGCGCGGCGGCATCGCCGGAGAACGCGAAGCCCGCCGCCAGCAGCAGCGAAGCCTGGGTGGTGTATCCGATCTTCATGTTTTTCCCCTAGGTGGAAGACAACGCTGGCCGACGGGGAGGGCAATGGACTCCACCCACGCGACGACGCGCTTGGGCGGAGTCTAAGGCCCCGCCCGGCCCGGCGCCATTCCCCCCGGGGGGACGGGGGGGCTCAGTTGCTGCCCGGCCGCACCATCACGTGGTTGCTGATGGCGCCGGCGTCCGGGTTGACCACCTGGTACAGGGCCTGCACCTGGGTGTCCGGCGCCGCCACGGTCACCTTCAGGGCGGCCCGCGGCTCGGCCGTGAAGCCGGTCAGCACTTCGCGCAGGTCCAGCACCCGCGTGCTGCGGGCCTGCACCACGCCCGAGGCCACCCCGGTGGAGATGACGTTGCCGGTTTCGCCCAGCACCTCGATGCGGAAGGCGAAACCCTGGGGCCCGGTGTTCGTGATCACCATGCGGCTGGTGAAATGCGCCGGGACTTCGGCCAGGGGCGCCTGCAGCTCGGTGCCGTTGCGGCTGATGCGGCCCAGGGCCAGCGGGCCCAGGCCGGACACCCGGTAGGTGGCCGGGTTGGCCGGCACGGCCTCGAGCGACACGGTGTAGTCGCCCACCTCGACCGGTTCGTCGCCCGACAGGAAGCAAAGGAACCGCCCCAGCACTTCGTTGGCGCCCACCGTGAACACGGCGCGCTGCTCGTCGAAGCCGTCCGCGGCCGGGCCCGGCACCGAGCAGTCGGCCAGCGGGCTCAGGAACACATCGGCCGCCCGGCTGAAATCGCCTTCGAAGACCAGGGCGGTGGCCGGGGCCAGCAGCTCGGGCAGGGTGATGGGCGTTCCGGCGGCGGTAAGCGGCTGCAGCTCGCCGGTGAGCGACTGGCGGGTGCCGTGGCTGAAGCCGCCCAACTGGGCCAGGTCGCGGTTGAAGGTGGGTGCGGCGGTGACGAAGGCGCTGAAGGCCGGCGGGTACAGGGCCTCGACATCGGCCGTGGCCCGACCCTGGCTGTCCACCCGCAGCAGGTAACTCGGCACGAATGCGAGGTAGGCGCCCGAGCGGGACACGACGCGCCCGACGATGCCGCCGCCGGCCGCCTGCGAGGGCTGGTCGTACAGGCCGTAGCTGCAGGTGACGTCGTGGGTGCTGGTGATGGCGCGGGTGCCGGTGACCAGCAGGCGGTCGGTGGCAAGCACGGCGTTGTCGCCGGCGGTGATGGAGAAATGGATGGCGTCGGTGCCCAGCCCGTTCACCGCGCCCACGCCGGCCAGGCCGCCGCCGAGGTAGCTGACCACGGCGTCGTCGCCGAAGCTGATGCCCGGGCACTGGATGCGCACGTGCCGCACTTCGTCCACCGAGAAGTTGTAGGCCAGCGGGGTGGACAGGTCGAGCACGCCGCCCGGGTTGGCCAGCTCCACCGGCGCGTCCGGCGTGGCGATGATTTCGGTGGCATAAGTGCGCGGCGCGGCGTCCAGGTCCACGGCCTGCACGGTGGCCGTGGCCAGGAGGGTGGCGGAAAACACGAGGCTGAGTCGGCGAAGGCTCATGGGCAGTTGCGGCTGGGGGTCAGGCGTGCAGGTTGCCCGCCCCACCCCGCCCGAGTCCACCCCCCAAAAAGAAAGGGCCCGCTTCCGCAGGCCCTCCCTCTTGCTCTTGTGTAGGAGCGGCTTCAGCCGCGAAGCCCTACGCCGGACGTCAGTTGCTACCCGGCCGCACCATCACATGATTGCTGATCGTGCCCGAATCCGGGTTCACGATCTGGTACAGGCCCTGGATCTGGCCGTTCGGACCGGCAATGGTGACGTTGAGCGTGGCGCGCGGCGCGGCGGTGAAGCCGGTCAGCACGCTCGTCAGGTCGACCACCTGGGTGCCACCCGCCGGCACGGAACCGGTGAGGTTGGCGGTGGAGATGACGTTGCCGGTTTCGCCGAACACCGCGACTTCGTACGGACGATCCTGCGAACCGGTGTTGGTGAGCACCAAACGCGACAGGTAGTTGGCCGGAACCTGGGCCAGCGGGGCCTGCAGCTCGGTGCCGTTGCGAGTGATCACGCCCAGGTCCAGCGGACCGCGGTCGGTGACGTTCCACAGGGCCGGGTCGGCGCTGACGGCCTCGAGGGCCACGGTGTACTCGCCCACCGGAATCGGCTCACCGCCGGCTTCGTAGCACAGGAAGCGACCCATGGCGGCGTTGGCGCCGATGGTGAACACCGCCTCGACGTCGTCGAAGCCGTCGGCGGACTGCACGAAATTGCCGCAGTCGGCGTCGGTGGACAGGAACACGTCCGCGGCCGCCTCGAAGTTGCCGGAGAACACCAGGGTGGTGTCGGCGTCCATCAGGTCGACCAGCGTCACCGGCAGGCCCGAGGGCGCGCGCGGCTGTTCGCTGCCGCTGACCTGGCTGACGGTGCCGTAGCTGAAGCCGCCGATCTCGCCCCACTGGACGTTGAACGTCGGGCCGGCCAGCACGAATTCGCTGTAGGCCGGGTCGTTGGATTCGACGTTGGCGACCGGGTTGCCTTCCGAATCCACCACCAGCGCATAGCTCGGGGCGAACTGCAGGTAGGGGCCCGATGCCGTGGCCACGCGGCCAGCCGCACCGCCGGCCTGGGCCTGCGACGGGAAGTCGTACAGGCTGTAGGTGCAGTCCACGTCGTTGGTCGAGGTGATGCTGCGGCCACCATCGATGACCAGGCGGTCGGTGGCGGTGACGGCGTTGTCGTTGGCGGTGACCGAGAAGTAGATGGCGCTGCCGCCCAGGCCATTGATCGAACCCAGGCCGACGCTGCCCGCGCCGTCATAGGTGGCGGTGGCGTCGTTGTCGAAGCGCATGCCGTTGTCGCACTCGAAGCGGGCGTAGCGAACTTCGCCGGTCGAGAAGCTGTAGCCCAGGGCCGAGGACATGTCCAGGCCGTCGGTGTTGGTGAGCGCCACCGGGGCGCCCGGGCTGGCGACGATTTCCTCGGCATACAGGCGCGGCGCCGGCGGGTTGGCATCCAGCGCGACATCCGGGAAGCCGATCACCAGGTTGTAGTTCGCCGAGCCGACGACGACGTTGCCGGCGGTGTTGACCAGCTCGACCGTGACCGGGTACGTGCCGGGAACCAGCGGATTGATCAGGTTGACGAAATTGAAGTTGTACCAGGTCGAGCCCGGGGAGTTGGCCTGCACCGCGTTGAGGTTGGCCGACAGAACCTGGTTCGGCCCGGAGAAGGAGCCGCCGGGCCAGTTGAGCATCGTGTAGGCGGGGAAGGGGCCGGCGCCCGGCGCCTCGCGGGTGCCGTAGGTGGTCGGGTAGTTGAAAGTACTGAACAGGATCTGGTCCGCGAAGTCCACCCGGACGACGACCTGGCCGGCCGGGATGGCGGCGGTGCCGGCATCGGCCCGGAACTCCACCGTGTACGCGGCGACCATGCCGGGCTCCGGCGTGGACGGGGTCACGCTGAGGAATTCAAGCGACTGCGCCAGCGCCAAGGGGCTGGACAGAAGCAGGGCGGCGCAGGCCAGCAGGCGCGCCGTCGGTGTCATCTGGGTAGTTTGCATCGGTGGCTGTTCCGGAAGTGGCCGGCAAGTTGGCCGGACCCTCCATGCTAGCCAAATCACGTATGCATGATTTGCGATTTCACCGCCCGACCTCCCAAAGAAGAAGGGCCCGCTTCCGCAGGCCCTCCCTATGCAGCTCTGGTGTAGGAGCGGCTTCAGCCGCGAAGCCCTACGCCGGACGTCAGTTGCTACCCGGCCGCACCATCACATGGTTGCTGATCGTGCCCGAATCCGGGTTGACGATCTGGTACAGGCCCTGGATCTGGCCGTTCGGACCGGCAATGGTGACGTTGAGCGTGGCGCGCGGGGCGGCGGTGAAGCCGGTCAGCACGGACGTCAGGTCGACCACCTGGGTGCCACCCGCCGGCACCATGCCGGTGAGGTTGGCGGTGGAGATGACGTTGCCGGTTTCGCCGAACACCGCGATCTCGTACGGACGATCCTGCGAACCGGTGTTGGTGAGCACCATGCGCGACAGGTAGTTGGCCGGAACCTGGGCCAGCGGGGCCTGCAGCTCGGTGCCGTTGCGGGTGATCACGCCCAGGTCCTGCGGGCCACGGCCGGTGACGTTCCACAGGGCCGGGTTCGCCGACACGGCGTCCAGGGCCACGGTGTACTCGCTCACCGGGATGGCCACGCCGTCGGTGGCAAAGCACAGGAAGTGGTCCATGGCGGCATTGCTGCCGACCGTGAACACGGCTTCCACGTCGTCGAAACTGTCGGCCGACTGCACGTTGGCCGAGCAGTCCGCAGCCGAGCTGAAGAACACGGCCGAGGCACTGTCGAAGTTGCCGGTGAACACCAGGGCGGTGTCGGCGTGCATCAGGTCGGCCAGGGTGACCGGCAGGCCCGAGGGCGCGCGCGGCTGCACCACGCCGTCGACCTGGTTGGCAGTGCCGTAGCTGAAGCCGCCGACCTGGCCGAGCAGGATGTCGAAGGTGGGGGCGCCGAGCACGAATTCGCTGTAGGTCGGGTCGTTGGATTCGACGTTGGCCACCGGGTTGCCTTCCGAATCCACGGCCAGCGCGTAGCTGGGCGCGAACCGCAGGTAGGGGCCAGACACCGTGGCCACGCGGCCGTTGGCGCCGCCGGCCTGGGCCTGCGAGGGGAAGTCGTAGAGGCTGTAGGTGCAGTTCACGTCGGTGGTGCCGGTGATCTGGCGGCTGCCTTCGATGACCAGGCGGTCGGTGCCCACCACGCCGTTGTCGTTGGCGGTGATGGAGAAGTACATGGCGCTGCCGCCCAGGCCGTTGATGCTGCCGAGCTGGGCATCACCGGCGCCGGTGTAGGTGGCCACCGAGTCATTGCCGAAGCGCAGGCCGTTGTCGCACTCGAAGCGGGCGTAGCGCACTTCGCCGACCGAGAAGCTGTAGCCCAGCGGCGCGATCAGGTTCAGGCGGCCGCTGTTGGCCAGCGTCACCGGTGCGCCGGGCGAGGCGACGATCTCCTCGGCGTAGGTCACCGGGCGGGCGGGACTGGCGCCCAGGGTCACGCCGATGCCCGTGCCGTTGCCGGGGGCGAAGAAGTTGCCGTGGGCGAAAGGCGTGCCACCCACCGCGATGTTGCCGTTGATGGTGTTGGTCGCTACGTCCACGCTGGTCACGACGTTGGCGTACGGCTGCGAGAAATAGGCCGTCGCGCCGTCCGGGGCGAAGTCGACGCCCCAGCTCATCGAGCCCAGCGGCACGGTGGCGATGAGCGTGTTGCCAACGAGGTCGAGGGCCGCGAACGAGGTGGAATTGTCGCCTGTGGCGTAGCCACGCGTGCCGTCCGGCGACACGGCGATGCCCGCCATGCGCACACCCACCGCAATGCTGTCCACGACGGCGTCCGTGCCGGTGTCGACCACCAGGACGTTGTTGCTGAAGCCGTTCGCGACGTAAAGCAGCCCGCCGTCGGGGCTGGTGGCCAGCTGCAGCGGGCCGTCGCCTGCGCCGATGGTGGAGACCGCGGTGTTGGTCGCCGTGTCGATCACGGAGATCGAGGTGCCGCAATAATTGCTGACGTAGACCTTGGCGCCGTCCGGCGTCACGGCCAGGCCGTAGGGGCAGGCGCCCACCGGGATCGTGGCGGCCACCGAATTCGTGGCCGTGTCGATCACCGACACGCTGTTGCTGTTGAAGTTGGAGACATAGGCCGTGGCGCCGTCGGGCGAGAACACCGCGCCGTACGGGTTGCTGCCGACCGCGATGGTCGAAACAACCGTGTTCGTGGTGGTGTCGATGACGGACACCGTGCTGCTGCCCGTGTTGGCAATGTAGACCAGCGATTCGTCCGGAGACACGCTGACGCCCCACGGGTTCAAGCCCACCGGGACGGTGGCCACGACGGACTCGGTCGAGGCGTCGATGACCGAGATGTTGCCGGATCCGGAATTGGGAATGTAGGCGTAAGGCTGGGCGGCGGCCGGCATGGCTGCAAGCAGCAGCAGGGCCGAGGTCGTAAGTCGCATCGTTGGAGTCCCCTGAGTGAAGAAATCGTCACGGGGGGCGCTTTCCGGCACCGGCAAGGTGCTCCCCCCGAAGCGCCAGCGCGAAGGGTGCCGGTTTGCGCCGCCCCTGTCCAACGCTTTCGCCACGTCCCCCTTCTTGCTTGCAGGAGCGGGGGGGGGGGGGGGGGGGGGGGGGGGGGGGGGGGGGGGGGGGGGGGGGGGGGGGGTG